>JAFGIT010000401.1 GCA_016929465.1 Candidatus Coatesiibacteriota bacterium
CCTTTCTGATCGAGCCAGCCGGTGTAGTTGATGAATCCATCTTTTCTCGCCGGGCCCTCGGTCACGAATAGCTCCACCTCGAGTCCAGCCTGCGCGAGCGGAGCAACTGCCCTGAACAACACCTCATAGCCCTTCAGCGGGTCTCCCTTTCGACCGCACATCAATATGCGGTAGGGTGCACCATTCTTGCTAACAGCCGAGGGAGCGAAATTCTCGGCATCGATGCCGGAGGGCGTAATCTGAATGCTCGGATTGATCGGGCGGAGCTTGCCTGCAATGTAATCATTGTAGCAGATAATCAGATCGACCGAGGCGATCGCGCGACGCACTAAGTGAGGATATTGCGGAAGAAAAACAAGCCCCCTATTGAACGGAATGCTGAAGTGAGTGTTGGCTGGATACTCTTCGAGCCACTCCCGTGCACACTGCACGCAGGGCAGGAAGTCCTTCCAACCGTTCAACCAATTACGTTCGCACTGTCGCATGCGATTGTCGATGAAATGGCCGTGCGATTTCGGGCATATCGATTCGTGTGCGTAGAACCTGAGCAGCCGTTTGTAACCCTTTAGGGCATCCACAACATACGGCTTGAAGTACCAACCATCGGCGACGAACACGTAGTCCGGTTTGAACTCATCAATGGCTGCTCGGAATCGCCTCGCGAATGTGAAGGGCTGAAACTCGTAATCTTTGAATGGTATCTTGCGCACTGCAAAGCCGGGCGATTGGGCCACTTTGCCTCTCGGAAAGCCAAGTCGAAAGTCGGGGCAGAAAAGAACAATATCGTGCGTCTTCGCTAGCCCTGTCGCCACGTGTTGTATGTCGGTTCTCGCGCCACCGTCCGGCGGCCAATTGAAAAGAAGGTCGATGATAGCGATTCTGGCCATCAATCAGAACCGCACTCTGGATGGAGAAGATGACATTATGTTGCTTCGCGGAAATGATGCCGTGGGTTTCGGTAGATTCAATAATCGAGAGCCTTGGCTTGAATCACGATCGACCTCCAACTCCGGACAGGCCTCACATCAACTCATAGATGCCGCTGATGCGCTTGAATAGGCCGAACTTGATAAGGCCTTTCTGGCCGACAGGGACATCAATAGCCTTGGGCCGTATATCGATGTCTTTCTGGTAGATTGCGGAGCGTATCAGACCAAGTTGGCCGAGAATCAGCGAGCAGAAAGCGACGTATCTTAGAGTTTGCTCGGGATCCAGCCTGCGGTATTTGACCAGCTCACGCCAGATCTGGCGCAGCGTCAATTGCCCGCTGCACGCATCGAAGAAGGCTCTCACAAACTTGAGATACCTCGAGTGCTCGATCCTGTGCTCCATAATTGTCTGATTGATGTGATGGAATTCGTAATTCGTGTCGCATATCGCGTCGAGGCAAATCCAGTAGTCCACCGGTCTCAGACGCTTCGTTGTCCGAACTGGGACATCGTCGAGTAATGAGTTCGGCACGAAGTTGATCTTGTGGTGGTAGTAATCAGACCAGTCCTTGGCCAGGACAATGCCGAGCTCGGGCGCCATGTCGAACAGCTTGGTTCCAGGGTGTGCGGTGCAGAATTGGCCCACATAGACTGGATAACGCAACGGGTGGAAATACTCTGCCCATGGCAGGCCTTCGTGGATCTTGTCGATGAATTTGGCCTGCAGATAATAGCCCACGATCGTCTCGCCCGGATTGAACGCCATATAGGTGAACATCGGATACATGCCAACCTCGGTCTGGATCCTGGCGCAGGTCATGATGTCCTCGAGCGACTCCTGCTTATCGATCATCTCGAAAGTCTCAGGATTCGCGCTCTCGATCCCTATCTCCATTCCGATACATCCGGAATCTCTAGCCAGCTGCATCAGATCGGCGTTCTTGATCAGGTGTGAGGCCCTCGTCAGCCCGACCCAGTTGATCTTGAGCCCACGCCGAATTATCTCCTCACAAAGCGGCTTGATGTAATCGCGAACCATGAAGAGGTTGTCATCCCAGAAGTGGATCTGATGGATGCCAAGCTGTTTCCCAATAGTCTCGATTTCGTCCACGACCTTGACCGGATCGCGATACCTGACCTTGCGTCGCCAAAGAAAGGGCGATGTGCAGTATATGCAGTTGTAGGGGCATCCACGGGAGCCGACGACCGGCACACGCTTCCCGCCCGTAACGTGCATATTTGTGTCATAGCAGTTGATGTTTAGAAGGTCCCATGCCGGGAATGGGAGCTCATCCAGGTCCTGGATGAAGCCATCGTCCGGCCAGGATTTGAATTCGGCATCGGGAGTCGAACGGTAGCCGAAGCCGGGAATCCCGTCGAGCGATTCCCCGGCCTTGATCCGCCGCACAAACTCGCAGAAAGGTTTTTCACCCTCCCGTATTATGATGTAATCGGCATGCTTCGAGGCCTCTTCAGGGAAGATCGTCGAGTGAACTCCGCCAAAGACGATCTTGGCGCTGGGGCAGAGCTTCTTGAGAGCAGGGCTTAACGTATAGGCGAACGAAGCCTGGGCGGTCCAGAATGTGATCCCTATAATGTCACGTTTCTTCTGCCAGAATCGCTGGCATATCTCGCTGTAATCGAGGTTCTCCGCCTGGGCGTCAAGAATATCGATGTCGATACCCGGTATCTTCTCACGAAGGTAAGACGCTATATAGAGGAGCGACAGCGGCATCACCCGCTTGTGTCGTTCGTTGATCGCGAGGGGTAGCTGTATCAGTAATATGTTGAGCTCTTCGCCCGTATCACCATCCATCAGACCTCAGCCTACCCCGCAGTCTCTTCGACTAGGTGATAGCAGTGGATCACGTCCCCCACTTCGTAGTCCTGGAAACCATGCAGGCCGATTCCGCAGTCGAAATTCGTCTGGACCTCTTTGACGTCCTTCTTGAAGCGCTTGAGGGAGGCCATGCGACCCGTGTATATCTCCTCGCCGCCACGAAGAAGACGCGCCTTTCCGTCACGCACCATGCGGCCCGTAAGTACGAAACAGCCCGCCACTTTTCCAATATTCGGAACTGAGAAGACCGCGCGTATCTCTGCTGTGCCGAGCTCCTCCTCGACCAACGTCGGCTTGGCCATCTTCTTGATGACCATCTCAACGTGATCCAGAAGCGAATAGATGATGTCGAAGACCTTTATCTGTACATCTTGCTGCTTCGCGAATGCCGCAATGGCTGAATCGACCTTTATGCCAAAGCCTATTATTTCAGCCTGGGCGATCTCGGCGAGTGAAACGTCCGCCTTCGATACGCTGCCGACACCGGAGTGGATGATCTCTATCTTCACCTCTTCCGTAGCGAGCTTCATGAGCGATCCACTCAGGGCTCCCAAAGAGCCGAATACATCCGCCTTCAGGATGATATTGAGGCAGTTCTCCTCCTTCTCCTCCTCGAGTGGAAGCAGGATCGCCTCGCGACGCACCTGCGGCGCCGCTCTGGACTCCTCCTCACGCTGCAGCTCGGCCAGGCTCGCAAGGTACTCCTTGGCCTTGCGACCCTTCGGTATTACGCTAAATACCTCGCCAGCATCCGGCAGAGAGTCGAATCCCATGACCTCCACTGGCCGTGAAGGACCAGCTGCCTTGACGTTTCTCCCCCGATCGTCGGTCATGGCCCTGACCTTGCCGGTCGTCGTTCCCGCAACGAAGATGTCGCCTCCCTCCAACTGCCCCGCTTGGACCAGCACCGTAGCGACCGGTCCTCGCCCCTTGTCGAGCTTCGTCTCGATTATCAGGCCCTTTGCGGGTCCTTTGGAGGGTGCTGTCAAATCGGCCATCTCTGCCACGAGGAGAATCATCTCAATCAGAGTATCAAGCCCCTGACGCTTGATCGCCGAAGTCGGGACGAAGATGGTGTCGCCCCCCTCGTCCTCGGGAATCAGTCCAAATCGTGCGAAGCTGCGCTTGACGCGCTCAACATTCTCCATCGCACGGTCCATTTTATTCAATGCGACTATTATCGGGACACCGGCTGCCTGTGCGTGGCGTATTGCCTCCTGAGTCTGGGGCATAATTCCATCATCAACGGCAACGACAAGCACGACGATATCGGTTACGTGCGCCCCACGAGCTCGCATGGCGGTGAACGCCTGGTGCCCGGGCGTGTCCAGGAAGACAACGTCTCCCTGAGGCGTGGTTACGTAATAAGCCCCGATGTGCTGCGTGATGTTACCGGACTCAGCCTCAACGATCTTCGACTTTCTTATCTCGTCGAGGATTGTCGTTTTGCCATGGTCAACGTGACCCATAATCGTGACAACCGGCGCTCTTCGAGCTACGTTCTTACGAAACGCTCCGGTCTCGAGCGCGATCTTGAGCAGAGCATCACTCGCCCCTTCGCCAACCTCCACCTCGGCACCGAACCTCCTGGCCAATCGGGTAGTCGTGTCGAAGTCTAGTATCCTGCTGCTAGAAGCCTCTTTGCCCTCCTCCTGAAGAGCCTCTTTGAGATGCTCGGACGTAGTCCTGAGCTTCTGAGCCAACTCATCTATGGTCAGGGATTTCTCCAGTATGATCTTCTTGGGCGGAGTCGGCTTCTCCTCGACCGGCTCTCTAACCGGCTCGGGAGGTGTTTCCTTGACCTCAGGGATTCTCTCCTTCTTCTCCGGTTTTTCCGGCTTCTTGGGGGGATGCTTCGGCGGCTTTGGCTCTTCTTTCTCGTCTGCTTTCTTCTTGGTTGCCTTCTTCTGGACCTCAGGCTCTTCCTCCTCGAGGAAGTGCTCTCTGATCAGCTCGACTGCGACATCATCAATCCCGCTCATGTGGGACTTCACGGAGACGCCAAGCTCCTCGAGAACGGATAAGATTTCCTTCGAGCCAATATTCAGCTCTTTTGCGAGCTGATATACACGCGTAGTAGCCATAAATATCTTCTATTCGATCTTTCTGCTTTGATTAGTCTCGATATTAGAGACTCTTACTTAGCTTTTCCCAGATGAATTAGCCTTTGTCCCCCGATCGGATTTCTTCTGTGTTGCCTTGTCATCCCGCATTCTCCCCTGAGCGCAGAGGACGGCAGTTCGTGCCTGTTTCATCTTGATGTCGAGTAGCCTTGCGAGCTCATCGGGAGTCTTTGCCGCGATCGTCTCGATGGAGAGGAGTCCGCTCTTCTCGAGCATTTCGAGGTTCTTCTTATCGAATCCTACTTCTTTGATAAGTAGCTCCTTGAAGTGTTCGAGTGCCTCCAGCCTCCGGCCGTCCTCCTCACGAGCCAGAGACTCCTTAAGTACCTGCAGCGAATATCCTGTGAGCTTTCCGGCCAAGGAGACATTCTGCCAGTGCCTTCCCACGGCCTGCGAGAAATCACCGTCAGGAACAACCACCCTCGCGGTCTTCCTATCCTTGTCCAGAGCAACCGACAGCACCTTGGCTGGAACCAAGGCGTTGCGTATGTAATTCTCAGGCTTCTCGTCCCAATTGACGATGTCGATTAGTTCGCCTTTGAGCTCCCTGATTACCGTTTGAACCCGAGCGCCTCTGACGCCTACGCAGGCTCCAACCGCATCGATGCTCTCGTCATGTGACATGACGCTCATCTTGGTCCTCTCACCGGCGATTCTCTCGATGTCCTTGATCTCCACGATGCCGCTTCCGACCTCCGCGACTGCAGACTCGAAAAGCCTCCTCACGAGACCAGGATGCGTGCGAGAGAGAATAACCTGGGCGCGGCTGCCACGCTCCGCAACCTCCGCGACATAGGCACAGACTCTGTCGCCATAGCGGAACCGCTCCTGGGGTAGCTTGTCACGCCGAAATATCATGCCCTCGGCACGACCCAGGTCCAAGACGGTCCCGGCCGGCTCGGAACGTATTACGAGGCCTGTGACCATCTCGCCGACCCTGTCCCCATACTCCGACTGAACGGCCTCCTTCTCGGCCTCTCTCACCTTCTGCATAATAACCTGCTTGGCTATCTGGGCGGCTATACGCCCGAAGTCCTTCACTTCCCTGGGGATCTTAACCAGATCGCCTTCCAGCAAAGCCTCGGCAGGGAGCTTCTTGACCTTTGACGCGGCTATCTCAAAATCGGGCTCTGATACAACATCGACGACCTTCCGAACCTCGTAGATCGAGATCTCCCCGCTCTCCGGATCGATCTTGACCTCAATGTTCCTTGGCGTCGAGTCTATATCACGACTCACCGCTGCTGCGAGCGCGGTCTCGACGGCGGCGATCAGCCTGTCTTTCGAGACGCCCTTCTCAAATTCCAGCGACTCTATAGCCTTAATCAACTGCTTGTTCATACAAAACTCTCAAGAGCCCCACTATTCTCTGTCAATCCCAGCAAGAAGCTCCTTCGTCGTATAGTGCAAATTTGCACGCTGTATGCTCTCGAAGGGCACTTCAAACATCTCGTCGGGCGAAATCTCAAACACGATCGTCGCCTCGCCTTCTGCCCATTTCACTTCCCGAATGACCCCGATGAATCTCTTCCTTCGCTCGATCATCCTGAGAAGCGAAATCTTTACACTGCGGCCGCAAAATCGCTCGAAATCAACCGGCTTCTTCAGCGGCCTCAAAACACCAGGCGACGATACTTCGA
>JAFGIT010000402.1 GCA_016929465.1 Candidatus Coatesiibacteriota bacterium
CGCTAGCGCTCGTAGCTCTTGTCTTCTTGATCAAGCGATTTGGTAAAGGCGCACGCGTGATTGAAAAACCAGTTCAGCGATTTCAGCCGAAGAGGCGGACCTCGCCTAATTATCGGGAGTTGATGAATGCGTTGCCGATTCCAGCCTTCTGCGCCTCCGGAGATGGGCGAATAACATCGGTCAATCCGGAATTCTCAGCGATGCTCGGAGCAAAGGGAATCACTAGCGCCATAGACCGTAAGATTGCCGACATATTCCCTGAATTGCCAGTAAATAGCATTATGGAGTTTCTCGATGCAGTCATCGCGGCCGGTAGCGCCAGGACGAACGTGTTGCCGGATTCATCGCAAGATGAGAATGTTAAGATGCAATTGGATGGTTTCTCAGTTGGGTCCGATGATGAGGTACGGATTTTGGTTATATGTTCAGACAAGAAGCGCGAGGCCCAGGCTAAGCCCGGTAAGAAGGACAAAGCTCCATTCAACGAATCTTATTTGGCATCAATCCTCAATGGGCTTCATGAAGCGATAATGGTTGTTAGATCTGACTGTGTCATAGTGAGGGTCAATAGGAGGTTCCTCGATCTGGTCGGGAGGAAATCCAAGGACGATGTCCAGGGGCAACATTGTGACGAGATAGTGGGATACTTAGGCGATCTTTGCGGTAAGGACCGCTCCGCATGCCCCGTGAATGAAATACTCAAGACCTCGGACTCCGTCAGCTCCATTCATGAATATACGGATAGCCACGGCTTGAAGAAACTAATCGAGGTATTCGCCTCACCCGTTGATACACCAGCGGGTGAACGAGAGATATTGATTTCATTGAAAGACGTCACGAAGCGGTCTCAGATGTCTGCTCAAATTGCCCGAGCGGACAAATTGAAGGCGCTTGGCGAGATGGCATCCGGTGTTGCTCATGACTTCAACAACCTGCTCGGGGTTATCCTGGGTCGGACGCAGATGCTGATCAGGATGATCGGCGGCGAGGATGCTGGCACCAGACGAAACCTGGAGATAATCGAACGCACAGCACTCGATGGCGCAGAGACGGTGCGTCGCATCCAGGAGTTCACGAAGATTGGGGACACTTCGACGTTCGTCCCAGTGAACCTCAATGAGATAATCGAGGACTCCATCGGGATAACCAAACCCCGTTGGAAGGACCAGATGCAGGTGCAAGGCATCGTCATATCCACGGAATTCGACCGCTGCGAGATACCTCATGTAGCCGGGAAGCCTTCCGAATTGAGGGAGCTCTTCGTGAACTTGATCAACAACTCGATAGACGCTCTCACGGCAGGTGGAGTCATATCCATCAAGACCAGCTCCGAGAAAGGGATGGTCCATATCCGTGTCTCAGACAACGGCGAGGGAATCGCTCCCCAGATAGTGAACAACATATTCGATCCATTCTTTACCACCAGGGAGCCAACGAACAGCGGCCTCGGTCTCTCCATCGTGATGGGAATTGTGGAACGTCATGGCGGCTCGATAGAGGTCAAGAGCGAGCAGGGCAAGCGGACAGAATTTCATATTCAGCTTCCGGGGCTTCTAGATGATGTTGAGCATATTGTGCCTCTGGAGGCTGCTAGGCCGGCGAGGGCGGAAGGACCCTCGACCTCTTCCCGAGTTCTTATAATCGATGACGAGGCTGACATAAGGAGTCTTCTCGTGGATATGCTGGCGGGTGAGGGCCATCAGGTTGATATAGCTTCTTCTGGCGAAGAGGGGATCGAGAAGTGCAAAAGCGGCAGCTATGATTATGTAATTACAGACCTTGGAATGCCCCACATGAGTGGCTGGGAGGTCGCCCGAGAAGTCAAGTCGATTAATCCGGATACTACGGTGATTCTCGCAACAGGATGGGGCATCCATTTCGACGATGCGAAGCTCAAAGCGGCCGGAATTAATCGAATAATCACGAAGCCATTCCAGGTAGATGAGGTGCTGACCTGCATCAACGGCCGCCATCGCCACCATTGATTAGGCTCTCTAATTTCCGGTGGGGAGCGCCGCTTATGAACTCCACGCCGTCCTTCACGCACTTGACGGCTTGCTGCTCAATGTTTACTCTTGTCTAGGGTGATGCGTCGTTGGCGCCTTGCCCTGCAGATTGTGCAGACAAGAGGAGTTTCGATATGGGCAGGTTGTTCAAGGTACTCGGTTTCATTATTTTGCTGGGCGTGCTGACTTGGATTGCCGCGCAGAACAGCCATGAGGTTACGATCAATTACTTCAAGGACAAGCCAATACCTCTACTAGGGCATGAGAAGAGCCCCGATGGAGGCACGCAGGCGCGGCCGCTGCCAGTTTACCTTCTGGTCCTCGGATGCGGCTTTTTTGGTGCGCTGATAGCAGGTCTTTTTCTCATGGGGCCTCAAGTTCGGATCATCCGTGAGAACCAGGAGCTGAAGCGCAAAATAGCTGAGCAGCGTGAGGAATTGGACGTTCTTCGAAGCATCCCGATTGGCCAGGGCGAAGAAGAGGAAGGCGTTTCCCAGGAGACCATTCCAACCTCATAAGGGAGCCAAGGAGTTTCAGATGCCACTCGTAAGACTCGAGCAGCTAAATGAGAACAACTTAGATATTGAGTCATGCTGTTGCCTTACGTACGACCAGGAGCTCAAAAAGGATGCCGAAACGAAAAAGAAGTGGCTACGGACTATGATGCGACGTGGGCTTCGCGGTCTGCTCCTCTTTGAGGACGATGCTCCAGCAGGCTTCATAGAATACCAGCCCATCTCGCTGGCCCCATGCCCGGCTACTGGCGAGAATCTATATTTCATCAATTGCTTGATGGTTCATATCTGGGACCTCGGCCCCGGGAGCATGCAGGGAAAGGGCTACGGCAGATTGCTCGTAGAAGCAGCAGAGAAGGACGTGATGGAGAACACCGATGCGAAGGGGATTGTCGCTTGGGGCCTCGACCACGAGTTCTGGTTCATGCCACACACTTTCTTTCAGCACTTGGGATACAAGGTCGTTGACAGCGACGGGCCTAGGATGCTGCTGGTCAAGAAATTCGCAGCGGTTCCGGACCCAAGCCTCCGTCCGGTCACATTCGAGCCCGAACTTGAGGCAGGCAAAGCAGCTGTGGACTTCTTCTACAGCAACCAGTGTCCTTACAGGCTATACCAGCTGAGGAGATGGAGAAAGGTCGCCGAGGAATTCGATGATGAGGTCGTATTCAGAGAATACAAGACAGACAAAAAGCCGGTGATGGACGAATTCGGCATAAAATCGGGCCTTTTCGTCAATGGCGAGGAAGTTTTTGCCGGACCGATGACCGAGGAGGAGATAAGGGACAAAATCAGCGCGGCGATCAACAAGCTGGACGACGATTTTGGCTGGGGCGAGTGATATGCCCCAAAAGGCCCCCCAGGCCGTAGTCTCGGCATATAGGAGTGCAAGATAGCTCATTGAGTCGCGTCCTGATCATCAGCAACGACTACGTGTCAAAGAGGATGGCGGGGCCGGCAATCCGCTGTTTCAACCTGAGTGAAGTCCTTTCTCGTCGGCACGAAGTGAAGCTTGCCTGCGAAAACGAGCCAGATATCGAGGCTAGAGGCTTTTCCCTCGTCCCATTCAAGAGAGACCCGGAATCGCTCAGGGCATTGGCTGCCGAAAGCAATGTGGTTGTTCTCCCGCCCTACACGCTCGCGATCTATCCCTTCCTGAAGGACCTCGGAGTCCCGCTAGTGATGGACCTGTATGACCCTTTCATATTGGAGAAGCTGGAAGTTTATCAAGGCGGCGGCACCAGGGAGCAGTTCCAGTCGGACCTCAATGTCCTAAAGGACCTGCTCATCGCGGGTGACTTCTTCATAGCAGGCACAGAGGACCAGCGCTCATTTTGGCTGGGAATGCTGGCATCCCTGGGGAGAATCAATCCGAGGACTTACATCTCGGATAAAAGCCTCAACAACCTCATCTGCACCATCCCCTTCGGCGTTTCCAGCAAGCCCCCGGTTCATTCGACGCAGGTCTTGAAGGGCGTTGTAAAGGGAATTGAAAGAGATGACTTCGTCCTTCTATGGGCGGGCGGCATCTGGAATTGGTTCGACCCATTCACATTGATACGCGCGATGGGCCGAGTCAACGACCCCGCCATCAAGCTCTTTTTCTTGGGCGTGAAACACCCGCATCCTGCGATGCCGAAGGAGCAGTTCCGAGTGGCAGGGGAGGCCAAAGAGCTAGCGGAGAAGCTCGGGCTCCTCAATAAGTCGGTCTTCTTCAATCACGAATGGGTGCCGTTCGAGATGAGGCAGAATTTCCTTCTCGAGGCCGACGCCGGCGTCTCGACGCACTTCGATCACGTGGAGAACAGGTTCTCTATAAGGACCCGCGCGCTCGATTACATCTGGGCAGGCCTGCCGATGGTCATGACGGCGGGGGATTATATCTCTCGACTCGTCGAGGAGCGTGACGTGGGGATCACCATCCCACAGGAGAATGATGAAGCGCTTGCCGACGCCATCGTGCGTCTGAAGAATGCTGACCGCACGGCGATCCAGAGCTACAAGAAGCGCCTAACTCAATTGGCACAGGAATTCCGCTGGGACGTCATCGTGCGCCCGCTCGATGAATACTGCCTGGCGCCGAGACTTGCGGCAGACAAAGCCGACCCACTGAGCTCGGATGAAGCTATCCCTCAGATAGTGGATGATCCCGAGGGATCAACCGCTAAAAGAAGATCAATCCCCGAGAAGGTCCTCAATCTCCTTAAGAACCTTCTTATCAAGTGACGGGTCTCCGCCGACGTGCTTCTGGTGGATGTTACCCTTCTTGTCGATAATGACCATCGTCGGGATGCCTCTCACGCCGTAGTTGTTCGCAATGACGCCTGTCTTATCGTGGAGGATTGGCATCGAGATATTATTCTTCTTGATGAATGCTTTCACCTTTGACGCTTCAGAGCGATCTGTCGAGATGCCAAACACCTCGACGTCCTTGCCACGGGTCTTCTCATAGACTTTATTGACCAAAGGCAGTGTGATTCTGCAGGGCGGACACCAGGTCGCCCAGAAGTCGATAACCACGATCTTGCCCTTGAGTTTGCTGAGTTCCACGGTTTCCCCGTCCAGCGATTCGAGCTTGAAATTCGGTGCGTCGCCCTGGCTTGAAGATGTCTCTTTCGAGTCCTTGCCGGAGCTTTTTGACGAAGAACTGCCCGAACAGCTGACCTGAGCGAATAGCCCAACCATCAAAACCAAGACAATTATCAGGGGAAATGACTGCCCAAAGCGGCTAACTCCGGTACGGGCATTGTGTGCGTAAAGCATCGCGTTTCCTCTTATACTGTGAACATCCATCGAATGCATTCTAAGCTTCAGCAGCGCCCAAATCGACGCCCGGAAAAGATTATCTTGCGCTTGCGTGTTATGCAAGGCCGGCGAAGAGGCCTGACGACTCCGAAATATGAGGCCTAACCTATTAACTCTTCGCTAATTCGCACAAAAAAGTTAGCTCGTATTCGAGCTCGCATGGCTTCGCAGCCGAGGGAATCTGCCATGCGAAAGCCTGTCAAAGATAGAACCAGGGCTAGCCGACCCATCGAGGTCAATGACCAGAATATTGAATCACCAAAATGGAGGGCATCGTAATGCCTGTATTCTTCAGTGAGAATGGGATGCTGTCGGAGCCAGAGATCGTCCATGCCCCGACACCCGGATATGAATCAGTGGTCGAGGGCAAACCGCTTTGCGTGGAGATACTCCACGTGGGATTTGGCAATGTAAGAGACCTTCTAGGCAAATCGGAGGTCCTTATATCGAGCTGGGCGAAGCTCGGTGGGACTGGAAGCCCGGGCCCGCGCGTTATAAATGTGATGCGGACCGGGGTTCAGCAATTCGACGACCTGTCCGACTTCGGCAGCGCAGATTACGGGAATCCACTGGTGTTCTATACCCCGTGTTACAAGGGCGAGAGACTGCGGCTCTCAATTGAGCTGCTCGAGATCGACAAATTGAAGAAGGATGGCATCAAGTCGCTCGGCGACGCTATGAGAGGGCTATCCTCGCTCGCGGTCTTTGCGCCTCAACTTGCCTACATGACATTCGCGCCAAATGTCCTCGAACTTGCGCGCAAGCTCTACAACCTCATAAACCGCAATGACCAGGTCCTCTTGGAGCACGTAGATCTCGCGTTCAACGAGCCCGACCTGAAGGTTCTTAGTTCCGGCCGTTTCGTAATTGTCGATGGCAACCAGCGAGCATCCAAGCTCCTCGAAGAATTCAGGCTCTCAGCGGGAAGCCGGCTTGTCACAAGCGACGGCAAGCGTGCGGAGGATGCTGGGATGGCGAGCCCATACGTCGTGATCCGCATCAATGCAAGGGAGTTCCCCGAATACAGGGAATTCGCAATCGAACACGCCGCACAGGAGAAGCTGGCGGCATTCCTGAACAACGAGATGATCGCCGAACTGGCAGAGTTCGTTCATGATGGGGTGGCCGCGACCGCGCATCTCGATGCGATCGAGAATCTCATCGTGCTCAAGAAGAAGCTGGACATCACCGGCACTGATGTGGAGAGGGAAGAGATCATTGAGCAGGGCATAAGCGAGGTGAGACGGCTTCCAGAAGACCTGAAGGACCTCGTCTTGAGCATTCTGCTTCCACAGAACTGAGCCGACCTTTCTGCAAGCGCAAAATGAAACGGGGCGGCGCAAGTGGGCCGCCCCGGAAATCTCGCAAGGATTTATAAGGTCCTGCAACCGGCTCATGCGAGCCTAATTCAGGCTACTCGTCCTTGTTCTTGATGTAATTATCGGTTATCGAGCTGCTCCAGGTCTCTCTCTTCTTCCCGACGCCCTCCAGCATCTCTTTGATTCCGCCAATCGAGCTCAAAACGCCCGTTGCCTCGATCGGGAGATACACGACCTTGTTGTCCTTGCCGGAGACCATCTCCTTCAGGGTCTCGATGTAGCGCACCGCGATCAGGTAGGTAGCTGGATCGCCTTTGCTCTCGGCTATTGCCTTCGTGACCATGCCGATCGCCTCGGCTTCCGCCTGTGCGACTTTTACGCGAGCTTCGGCGGCGCCTTCCGCCATCAGTATCTGTGACCGCTTCTCACCCTCGGCCTTATTTATCTTGGCCTCTTTGTAGCCTTCAGCCTCGAGTATGCGCGAGCGCTTCTCACCTTCTGCAACGAGAATAACGGCGCGGCGGTCTCTCTCGGCGCGCATCTGCTTCTCCATCGCGTCGCGAATATCCTTCGGCGGGTTGATGTCCTGAAGCTCCACGCGGTTGACCTTCACGCCCCACTTATCTGTTGCTTCGTCCAATATCTCACGGAGCTTGGTATTGATTGTGTCACGAGAGGTCAGTGTCTGGTCGAGATCAAGCTCGCCGATGACGTTCCTGAGCGTGGTCTGAGTCAGTTTTTCAATCGCTTCCGGGAGGTTTGCTATCTCATAGACGGCCTTTATCGGATCTGTAACCTGGAAATAGAGCATAGCGTTGATCTCGGTCACGACATTGTCCTTCGTGATCACGTTCTGCCGGGGAAAGTCATATACCGTCTCCCTGAGATCGATCTTTTTGACCTGCCGCCTCATGACTATCTTGTTGCCCCGGTTGTCCTCGTGCGTGAATCGCCACTCAATGGCCCTCGGCCTATCGACTATTGGCCAGATTATATTGATGCCTGATTTCAGCATCCGGTCAAATCTGCCGAGTCGTTCGACGACGAGCGTCTCCGCCTGCTGGACGATGACCAGTCCTTTCGCTGCGAAAATGATGATGAAAATTGCGATGGCAATCAGAATGCCTACGCCGGCTCCCATGGCTAACCCTCCTTCTTCTTAGGAATTTCCTTCACATACAGCTTAGTTCCCTCAACGCGAGTAACCTCCACCTTTTCCCCACGCTCAATCACTGCGCCGTCCTCCGAGATGGCTTTCCAGCTGTCTCCACCCAGGTTGATACGGCCCACATTTTGAGATGGATCGATTCTCTCCGCGACCATACCCTGCTTCCCGACGAGGGCATCAACATTGGTTCTTGCTGCATCGTTGTCGGACCGATAGAAACGCTTTACGAAGAGCGGCCGAACTGCGAAGAACGCGACGACCGAGGCTATGCAAAAGATGATGACCTCGACTGTCAGGCCGAGGTCGAACGCGGCGAAAAGAGCTGCCACAAGGCATCCCACGCCGAAGCAGGCCAGAACGAAGCCTGGCGTGAATATCTCCGCTATGAGCAGGGCCACGCCGATGATCACCCAAATATGCCAGTGTTCCAAATTCCCTTGCCTCCCGAATATTCACTGAATGTTTCGCTGTTTATATCGGGAGTATAATAACAGTAATGTCGCATCGGTTCAAGGCAAATCGGCGTCCCCAATAATCAGATAGGTTTGAGATTTGGGCTTTTTTTGAATCCCCCGTTGGGCTTATAATCGGTCATTATTGCTATTAGAAG
>JAFGIT010000403.1 GCA_016929465.1 Candidatus Coatesiibacteriota bacterium
CTCATGCACGATGTCGCTCTTGATAATCTTCATGTGGTATTCTGCATCGACCGGGCGGGAATCGTCGGTGATGACGGCCCGACGCATAACGGCACGTTCGATCTCTCCTTCCTGCTTCCGATACCAAACATGGTTGTAATGGCGCCCAAGGATGAGAACGAGCTTCAGCACATGCTCAAGACGGCCATTGAGTATGAAGGACCCGCGGCGCTCAGGTACCCGAGAGGGAAGGCGCTGGGCGTCCCACTCGACGAGAAATTAGAGACCCTAGAGATTGGGAAATCTGAGCTTTTGAGAAGCGGAAGCGACCTCGCGATCTTCGCCATCGGGACGATGGTGAATCCGTCGCTCGAGGCAGCCGAGATCCTATCGCGTGATAACGGAATAGAGGCGGCGGTGATAAACGCCAGGTTCGCAAAACCAATCGACGTTGATATGCTGGTCAAATGGGCGAAGAAGACGAAGCGCATAATCACTGTCGAGGAGAACGCCCTTTCGGGGGGCTTTGGCTCAGCTGTGCTGAGTGCGCTGAGCGATAATCAGCTCCACAGCGTCGCGGTGAGGCGGTTAGGGATAGGCGACTTCTTCGTCGAGCATGGAGCGGCGGACTCGGTCCGGGCCGATTTGGGCCTGGATGCAGCGGGAATAGCGCATTCTGCCGCGGAATTTCTTAGTGATGCACGACCCAAGACAAAGAAAACAAAGAATCGATAGAATCCTAGTTGACCGGGGGCTAGCGGAGAGTCGGCAAAAAGCTGCGGCCCTGTTAATGGCCGGCAGAGTCCTGGTCGATGGCAAGCTAGTATCGAAAGCCGGCGCTCAGGTCCCGGTCGAATCGAGCATAGACGTGAAAAAGCCAGCCTACGATTTCGTTAGCCGCGCGGGTGACAAATTGAATACCGCACTGGATCGTTTCGGAGTCGAGATTCGAGGTAAGGTCTGTATGGACATCGGGGCCTCAACTGGTGGCTTCACCGAGTGTCTGCTCGAGCGTGGTGCTAAGCTGGTCTATGCGATCGATGTCGGATACGGCCAACTGGCCCATAAGCTGAGAATACGGACGGATGTGGTCCCGATCGAGCGGACGAATATTCGCCATTTCGACGGGAGTGCTCTCGAATATCATCCGGAGTTCGCAACGATAGACGTTTCATTCATATCTCTCCGCCTGGTGCTCCCCAAAGCATTCGAACTACTTACCGAGAACGGCGAGGTAGTTGCGCTCATAAAGCCTCAATTCGAGGTTGGCAAGGGGCAGGTAGGCAAAGGCGGCATCGTGCGCGACGTTACTCTTCACAGGTCTGTATTACAGGAGATCGCCGAATTCTCGCGCGGTATCGGCCTCCATCCCGCAGGTATCACCGCTTCCTCGATTCGTGGTCAAAAGGGGAATCAGGAATATCTATTCTATGGCAGTAAGCAGGCAGGTCCCGGACAGGACCTTTCAGAGCGAATTGAGGAAGCATTATTGCAGGCCAATTCAAATGAGGACACACAGTGTTCAAGACCATAGCTATTGTGGCGAAGCCACACGCACATAACATAATCGAAATATTGAACGAGACCTGTGAATGGCTGTCGGAACAGGGCATCAAGGTCCGAGTGGACGAGCAAGTGGCTCACATGCTCGCCTCGAAGGCAGAGTCCATGCCGCGAGAGCACATCCTTATCGGCGCGGATATGGTCATAGTGTTCGGCGGAGATGGTACCCTGATCAGCGTGGCGAGGATAGCGCCCGAGCTCTCGGTGCCGATACTCGGGGTCAATGTCGGTGGCCTTGGCTTCCTGACAGAGATCCCTCTCGACGAGCTCTTTGCGTCCCTGTCAGAGATACTCGACGGTAAGTTCACTATGGAGGAGCGGACCGTCATTCGGGCGCGGGTATCGGGCGCTCAGAGAAAGTCCAAGACCTTTTTCGCAGTGAATGATTTCGTAATCAACAAGTCCGCAATAGCTCGAATGATTGACATTATGACTTATGTTGATGGTTCATTCGTAGCCAGATATCGCGGCGATGGCCTTATCATATCGACGCCGACCGGCTCGACTGCCTATTCTCTTGCTGCAGGGGGGCCGATATTGCAGCCAAAGACAAGTGTACTGGTGCTTTCGCCAATATGCCCGCACACGCTCACTAACCGGCCAATTGTCGTCCCCGACAACGTCCAGATCAGAAACCAGCTCTTGAGCAAGGTGCAGGAGGTCAGTTTGACCATCGATGGGCAGGAGGTTGTTCACCTCTTTGACGGGGATGAGGTCCTTGTCTTCAAGGCGATGGAGAAAATGAGGTTGATCCAGAGGGTAGGGACAGACTACTACTCCATCTTGAGGCATAAGCTCTCATGGGGCAAGAACCTGGATAATCCGTGAAAATGCCTGCAAGGGCAGGATGTGCTTCTCTCTCCCGGCGGGATTGGAGTGAGACCAATACAAGAAAAACGAAAGCGAGCAGAATATAATGAAAAGCTTCATGGACGCCCTTAAATCCGGAGTTCTCGTTTGCGACGGCGCGATGGGGACCATGCTCTATTCGAAGGGCGTTTATATCAACCAATGCTTCGACGAGCTGAACCTATCGGCGCCGCACCTGATCAGGTCGATCCACGCGGAATATCTGAAGGCTGGTGCGATGATACTCGAGACGAACACATACGGCGCAAATCGGCACCGGCTCGCACCCTTCGGCCTGGAGGCCAAGACCACAGAGATCAACGCGAAGGGCGTGTCGATAGCCAAAAAGGTGGCTCGAAACCACGCCTACGTGGCAGGCGCTGTCGGCCGACTCAAGAGCACGGTTCTCTTGAGGGACATGCTGACGCCCGATGACATCAGGGCCATCTACGCGGAGCAGATTGAAGCACTCGCCACGTCGGGTGTTGACCTGATACTCATCGAGACGATTTCGAGCTTCAAGATGATGTCGCTCGCAATCGAGGCTGTGCGCCAGGTCTGCGATCTGCCGATTGTCGCCCAGATGACCGTCACCGAGGAAGGGGCGACGATATACGGTGACGAACCAGAGGAGATTGCGGAGTTCCTGAAGGACCAGAAGGTCGAAGTGGGCGGCCTGAACTGCTCGGTAGGCCCTCAGCAGATGCTGGACGCCATTGAGCGCATGGCTAAGACTAAGGATCTGCTCATATCCGCTCAGCCGAACGCCGGCCAACCCAAGCTGGTCGAAGGACGCTATATGTACCTCTGCTCGCCGGAGTACATGGCCGAATACGCGAGACGCTTCATAGCAAAGGGCGCGTCGATTGTCGGCGGCTGCTGCGGGACGACTCCCGCACACATCGCAGCGATTGCGGCTGCGGTCAAATCGACGACGAATGGTGCTTTCGAGGTCTTCGACGTCCAACTCGAGCTCGAGCAGGACGAGATACTCAAGGCGGAGGCGGAGAGGGAGCCGACGCGATTCGAGCAGGCCATGAAGAAGGGATTCACTCTGAGCATCGAGCTGAATCCGCCGAGGGGCGTCGGGATTGAGCGAGTCCTGGAAAGGGCTGCGATGATAAAGGAAGCTGGTGTTGACGCCATCAACATCGCTGACGGCCCGCGAGCTTCTGCCAGGATGAGCCCGATAGTACTTGGAAACGTGATCGAGCGCGAGGTCGGGATCGACGTCATCGTCCACTTCTGCTGCAGGGACAGGAATATCGTCGCCTTACAGGCGGACCTTATGGCTGCTTATGTTGCGGGGCTGCGGAATGTCCTGCTCATTACGGGAGATCCCCCGAAGATGGGCGACTATCCGCTCTCGACCGCGGTCTTCGACGTCGATTCGATTGGGCTGTCCAAGATCACGCGCAACCTCAATCTTGGCCTGGACCTCGCTGGGAAGACGATCAGCAGGCCGACCGAGTTCTTCATAGGGGTCGGCGTCAATCCCGGAGCGATCGATCTGGAGGAGGAACTCAGGCGCTTCGCTGCGAAGAAGGAGGCTGGCGCGCAGTTCGCCATGACGCAACCTGTCTATGAGCCTGGTCTATTGGAGAATTTCCTGGAGAGATCGAAAGGGATCGATATACCCATATTCGTGGGCATTCTGCCGCTCATCTCCTACCGCAATGCTGAGTTCCTGCACAACGAGGTCCCGGGCATGGCTGTTCCGAAGGAAGTAAGGGAGCGCATGAGGCACGCCACGAGCGGCGAAGAGGCTAAGCAGGAAGGCATCGCGATAGCGAGCGATGCGCTTCAATTGGCGATCGGGATGGACCGCATAGTCGGCGCGTATCTCATCCCCCCGCTGGGCCAGGTTGACCTCGCGTTGCAGGTCATCGAGCGGGTGGATCTGCCCTCCCGCGGATAGACGCTGTGCGGCCCCTGGACTGCGGCGGCTTGACGCGACAGGAGATTGGCGCTCGTTGTTCGCCCCGGGGCCATTCGTATCGGGGGCGAGTCTTAATCGCCTCTCAATTGATCTGTTTTGCTCAATTAATGCCCCTGCGGGGCATCATGTGAATAGCCGTAGGCGCAGCCTTGGCCAGCCTACGGATCGGAAACGACCACAATGTACATTTCCCCCCATCCGACAATCGCCTCGCGATTGTCGGATGGGGGGAAATAAAAAAGGATGTTCGCGGCTCAATACCCCACGCTGACGCCTGGGGCTACTCACATGTCGCCCTTCAGGGCGGAGATTCATTAGATTGCACATCAAAGACGGGACACCAACGGGAATTGATTCAGGACAGTCTGCCTTCACATCTTTACGCTTGACGCCCCTGAAAAAATCCGTTTCAATAGGCTTAGAACCGGCTATCAGTCTTAATCTCCGATATGGGAGTTTGATGATGCATCAGACGAAGTCCTGTCCCGCGATCATAGCGATTTCACTCCTGCTTCTTTCTGTGTCCGCCGCAACCGCTGCTCCGCAGATATCGATATTCACCGACAGGGAAGTGTATCAGGCCGGGGATACGATCGAGGTAAGTCTGTCTGGGACCAACGAAGGGCCAGACATTAGCGTCGATGTGTATATCGGTCTTCTGACGCCGGGCGGCGACCTATTCACGCTGGGTGGATTGGAGTGGAGCCAGGGTATCGTGCCCTGGATCGTGGGCATCCAAGTTCCGAGCGGCTTCAGCTTGGCTCAGACGCCGTTCTTCTGGTTCGATTTGCCATGCGAGATGCCACCTATCAATGTGCCGGGTGAGTTCAGTTTTCTCGCGGGCGTTACGCGGGTTGGTACGCTGGACTTTGTATCCGAAATAGTCGATGCGACCTTCGAAGTCATTGAGAGCCCACCACTCGAGGTGTTCGTTGATGGCATCAATGGCAGCAACTCCAATGACGGCTCGGAAGACGCGCCCTGGCAGACGATTACCTACGCGCTCAACTCGGTGCAAGGCTGGGAGATCGCGCCGGTGATGATCTACGTGGCGGCCGGTGAATATTCCAACTTCGAGGAGTTCCCGCTAATGATGGAGAGCTGGGTATTCCTGATTGGCGAGGGGGCGAGCTGCACAATCCTCAGGTCATCCGGATTTTTGCCACCAAGGGTCATTACCTGTGAGGATGTGAGTGGCGTCATTATAGAGGGATTCACCATCAGGGACGGCTTCTCAGGGGGATATGAATATTGGGGCGGCGGCGGGATATTCTGCAGCAGTAGTTCCGTCATCATCCGAGACAACATAATAACTGGCAACGAGGCTTTGTATTGCGGAGGTTATGGAGAAGGCGGGGGAATCCTTATCTGTCGCGGGAGCTCGGCAGTTCTCTCCCGGAACCTGATCGTGGAAAACACTGCTTACGGCGGGGGTGGTATCTGCTGCTATGGGGCGAGTCCGACGATTGTCTCGAACATCATAGGCTGGAATGAAGATCGGTATTTAATGAGTGGTGGCGGAGGCATATGTTGCTTGGATGGAGCCTCTCCCAAGATTCTAAATAATGCAATCGTGAGTAACGTCGGAGGGGGAATAAGCTGCACCTTCGAGAGCTCTCCCGAGATCATCAATAATACGATTGCTGGCAATGTTGCAGACTACTACGGCTCGGGTATAAGCTGCGGGGATGCTCAGCGTCCTTCAAATCCTGTTATTCGCGATTGCATCATATGGAATGATGGCGATGACATCTACAATTGCACCGCCTCATTCTGCTGTATCCAGGATTCAATTGAGGGTGAGGGCAACATCCACGACGACCCAATGTTCGTGCCAGGACCACCCGGCATCTATTATCTCCATGCCGACAGCCCGTGCATTGACGCGGGCAGCCGGTCGGTGGAGGATGCGGGTCTCTCTGGAACCACGACACGAAGAGATGGGATCCCCGATACTGGGACCGTGGATATGGGGTGCCATTACCCTATTCCATAGGGGAGAAGGTCAAAAGGTCAATAGGTCAAGGGGTCAAAGGAAGAAGGGGCATTCAGAGTCTGTCGGGTGGGAGAGAGAGAGGTTGGAATCCCTCCTTTTGATCCCCCCGAATGAAGAGGCTGTCTAATAAATGGCTTGGCGAGATTTTGGCTTCATGTTCACAAAATTATTTTATCAAAATCCCGACAGATTGTCAATTTCAGGCAGGCCAATATCATTCGAATCGGATTC
>JAFGIT010000404.1 GCA_016929465.1 Candidatus Coatesiibacteriota bacterium
ATGATCTTGTGAACGGTATGAAGAGACCGATTATGGGCCCCGTCGCGTAGGCAATAAGGGAAGCTGCCGCCGCGCCGATCATCCCAAATTGACGGATCAAAAGCAGATTGAGAATCACATTGACCGCCGCCGAGCATCCGGTGAATACCAGGTCGATGGCCTGCCTACCTGAGGAGACCAGTAAACGGTTGTTGACTATCCCCAGAAAGACGAATATCTCCGCGAAAAGAAGAACCACCAGAACCGGGGCGGCGGAATCGTACTTGTCACTTACCAGGGCAATAATGCCTTTAGAAAGCAGAATACTCGCAACCGCCACGGGCACGCACACTATGTTCATATATTTGAAAGCCCTGCGATAGGCCTCCTCGAAGGAGCCGCTTGCATCATTATGGGCCTTGCAGAGCGACGGAAAGATCGATGCAATGAATGCTAGCGGTATTATTCGGAGCACCTCCGCAAATCTCGTCGCATAGTTATACGTGGCGACGAGTTCTTCCTTGCCCAACATGCTCTGGAGCATTATCTGGTCGATACGTGCATACGTTATGATGAATAGGTCACATAGCGCGATAGGCGCGGACTCGCGAATCAAAGTCCAGCAGATGCGAGCGCTTATTCCGAGCCGGGCGTTCGACGACCTTCGATAGAAGAGATACAGCAGTACCGCCTCCGGGATGCCGATCATAGCGCCGGGTACCCCGAATAGAAGCCCCGCTATCACGAAGTAGGCAAGAGGCGCATCGACGTATATAAGCAGAAGGATCGCACCGGCTGCGACGATTCTCGATACGACCGTCGCTAAGTTTCGTCTCTGCAGCTCCCTCCTGAAGTGGAGAATCGCTCCGAATACCGAGAATATCGAGAACAGGATGCCGATTGAGGCAAAGCGAATCAGAAGCTGGAGTTCGGATGAGTAATTGAGAAAGTCACCGGCTACGTAGAGAGCGAAGTTTGCGAGACAGATCGCTGTAACGACCAAAACGCCCTTTATTAGCAGTGCAGAACCCGCTATTTGCCCTATCAGGTCAGGCGTTCGCGATATCTCGCGCACGATGATTCTGTCCATCCCGAAGTCTGCCAAGAGAAAGCAGAAGGAGATGAAGACGAATACCTGGCTGTAAACTCCGAACTGATATTGGGTGAGGTACCCCGCGAGATGAATTGCTACAGCATAGAATGTTATGACCTTGCCGAGTGTCTCGGCTATGACAACTGCGCCAAAGTTTCTTGCTGTTCTGCGGGTCTCATTCATCGCGGAAGAGCATACAGATTGCTCGAATGAATAGCAAGAAAGCCGCAAATCCGGGCCCACATGCCTGCAATCACTTGCCCCATGTGTGTGCAGGCTCTTGGCGGCCATTCCCTCTATTTGACTTCCCGTTGAAGAATTGGCGCGAATCCCGCAATATACGCTTGACATTGTTTTGCCCGATGGGTAAGTTTCAGGCTAATAATGCTTGAAAAATGGTCACTGACGAGTATTCTTTCTGCGTGAAATCACGAATCAGGCTATCGCATTATCTACGTATGTGAACTGTTTTAGATAATCTCACGGGAGGAGGTGAAATGATGAACCGCAAGGATGCCGTGAATCTCATGGCTGCCAAAGGTAATATTACCAAGGCACAGGCGGATGAGGCATTGGGTGCCCTGTTGGACGGAATCATCGAAACACTGAGCGCCAACAAGAAGGTCACTTTCATCGGCTTCGGCACATTCATGGTCAAGGAGCAGAAAGCTCGCAAGGGCTTCAATCCCAACACCAAGAAACCGATGACGATCCCCGCTTCGAAAAAGGCGAAGTTCAAAGCAGGCTCCAAGCTTCAGGAGGCCCTGGATTAAGGAACTTTTATTCGCTCCGCTATGTCGAGCGAAAACCGTGGATGCCGGCGGCGCACTGGGTATCGTTTAGGCCCAAGGCGCCGCCGTATTTATTTCATCACCATAGATCGAGAGAACTCGCCCTTCCCGCTTAGAGATGATCATGTCCCAGGATTATCTTCGTGCATTACCCAACCACATCAGAGATGTGTTGTCAGGCATACCCGGTGTCAGGATAGAGAAGCTCGAGGGTGATGTCTCGACCCGGCGCTACTTCCGGCTGCAATTTCCCGAGAACGATGCAGCCCACTGCTTGATTGATGACTGCTCAGAGCAGGCGTCATGGCAATTTGAAAGGCCTTATGGGTTCGACGCCAATCGAAGGTCGGTGGTTGCGATGTTGTTGCCGGGTGAGAGCCCGGCGAGGGCCTCCCGCATAATCGTGGATGTGACCGACTATCTAGCTCGATGCGGAGTGCCCGTTCCGAAGGTTTACCTCGCAATCCACGAGATCGGCTTCCTTCTCATCGAAGACCTGGGCGATATTAGGCTCTTCGAGCTATCTGCAGGGATGAGCAAAGCAGAACTCGAGAGTGCATATCTGAAGATGCTCGAGTTCATTCATTTGATGCAATTTCCGGGGCCGACGATTCACAGGGATTGCATTGCCTACTCTTATGGGTTTACCAGGGAGCGGTTCCTTTCAGAGCTGAAGCTCTTCGTAGGCGCTTTTTCGCAGTTGGTGCTAAAGAGAGAGCTTCTCGAGTCCGAGCAAGCTGTTGTCAGATCGGCTTTTCCAGTCATCTGTATGGAACTGATGGAGCAGGAAAGAGCCTTCACACATCGTGACTTTCATTCGCGCAATATCATGGTCTGGGAAGGTGAATATTACGTGATAGACCACCAGGACGCGCGTTTGGGGCCGTTACTCTATGACGTGGTCTCTCTGCTTTATGACCCCTATGTGACGCTTGACCGGGAGAGCCGTCAGGAGCTGAGCGACTACTATCTGAGAGGGCTGCCGGGAAGGTCTCGGAATTCCCTGCGCTCGATTGGTATCAGCAGATCCTTCGACCTATGTATAGTCCAGAGGTGCCTCAAGGCTGCTGGCACCTACGCTTCCGTGGCTCTCAATAAGAAGGACGCCAGCTACCTCAGGTTCATGCCTGTCGCAATCTGGAGCGCGCTAGAGGCCTCCAAACGCAACGGAGACCTTCTTGAGCTCTCGAACATGCTTACTCATTGGCTCGAGCGGGCGGAAGAACTCGCAGCCAGCCATCCCACCCGTGATCACCAGCACGGAGTGAACTTCCCCGAAAATAGCTGACGCGCATTCCGGGATGTCACCTCCACGATATTCTCCGGCCTCGTCTTGCGGATCCTCGCCAATTCCTCTGCTATGTAACAAGTATATGCGGGTTCATTTCGCTTCCCGCGATTCGGTATTGGCGCGAGGTACGGGGCATCGGTCTCTATGAGCAGCCTGTTATCCGGGATGATCCGTGCGCTCTCGCGTATATCCGTCGCATTCCTGAAAGTAATGATTCCCGAGAACGATATGAAGAAGCCGTGGCTCATAGCGATTGTGGCCTCGGACGGTGTCCCCGTGAAGCAATGGAATACGCCGCCAACTCGCTCCGCCCCATTGCTCTTGAGAATATCGATTGTCATCTCGAAAGCGCTTCTCGTGTGGATGACCAGCGGAAGGGACAGGTCAATGGCGAGCTCGATGTGCGCCTCGAAGGACTTCACCTGGTCATCGGGTGGCGAAATCCTGTGGTAGAAATCGAGTCCGGTCTCCCCGATCGCGACTACCCGATCTCGATTCTTCTCCGCAATGGCACTCAGCTGCGCAATGAAGTTGGCAGGGGCATCTTTTGCGTCATGTGGAGATACTCCGATTGACGCCCATAGGCCCTCAAAGCGATTAGCAAGCTCGATCGCCTTCAGGCTGTGCTCGAGAGTATATCCGACAACGTTGATATTCTCGATGCCCGCCTCACGCGCCCTCCCGATGACCGCATCTATATCATCTTCGAACTTGGGCGAAGTGAGATGGCAGTGGGAATCAATCAGGCCAGGATACTTCGACATCTCTCAGATACTGCGCGGCTTGCTCGGGCGGTGTCGGATTGATGTAGAATCCAGTGCCCCACTCGAACCCGGCGACCTTCGTCACTCTTGGCATGATCTCGATATGCCAGTGATAGTCGAGATCGAGCGTTTGCCAGTAGCCCGGCCTGCGTGCTTTCCCTTGAATGTTCGGTGCGTTATGCAGCACGAAATTGTATGGCGGCGAGTCGAGCGCGAGCGCGATCCGCTTCAAAGTGTCCCTGAGCACCAGCGCCAGATTGTGCAGGAGGTCATCCGATGCGTGTGAGAAATGTGCGGAGTGCTTTCTCGGGAATATCCAGGTCTCGAACGGGAAGCGAGACGCGAATGGGCAGAGGGCGACGAAATGCTCATTTGCCGAGACAATCCTCTCCTGGTCCTTGATCTCCTGGTAGAGGATATCGCAGAAAAGGCACCGCTCTTTGTCAAAAAAGTGACTCTGAGCCGACTCCAGCTCTTGCTTGACCGCTCGAGGTGTAATCGGCGTCGCTATCAATTGCGTATGCGGATGCTCGAGAGACGCTCCGGCTGCACGGCCGAAGTTCTTGAATATGAGCATATAGCGAAGCCTCGTGTCGTTGATGAGATCGAGGATTCTCGCCCTGTATGTATGCAAGACGGCTCTCAACTGCGGAATCGGCATATCCCCCATCTCCAGATCATGCTGGGGCGTCTCGATGATTACCTCATGCGCGCCTATGCCGTTCATGATATCGAAGAGACCAAGCCCCCTCCGACCGAGATCGCCCTCGATCGCAAGCGCGGGGAATTTGTTGGGTACGACCCGGGTCAGCCATCCGGGGGTATTGGAGTGCCGGCCGTCATGCGGCAGCGCATATATCTCCGGTGGCGTCTTGTCCTCATTCCCCATGCAGAAGGGGCAGAAGCCTCCGGAGCTTGATGCTTCCTTCTTCTCGGAATGGAAATCCGAGGGTCGTCTTGCCCTATCAGTAGCGATTATAACCCATCGCTTTACGATAGGGCTTTTCCTGAGCTCTGGCATTTATATCCTCCAATTGAATTCGAAAGTGAGTCAGCACACGGGCGTGTCAGTCTCTAAAAGGCCCGCCCTAACCTCTGCCTATTGAGAATGTCAACGAGTGGTGAAATCTCCTTTTGTTCGATGGGAAGATCGATAGAGCTGTTGCCCTGTCTCTCCGATTCGTAGATACCCCAGATTATATGCAGTGCCTCCCTGCCATCCTCTCCTGTCGAGCGATTGGTGGAGCTACCATTTATGACATCGACCATCTCTTCCGCCATCGATAGGTAGGAGCTCTTATAGGTCTCGGGAAGCGGGAATTCTCTGCGTGAAAGCTCCCGGAAGCCGTCGAAGCTCGATGACTCCGCTCCCACCCAGAGATCGTTTATACCATTGCCGACCGCAACCATTCCGTTGGATCCCCAAAACGAGACCGAGAAATGGAAATACGCTCTTCTGCCGCCGACCTCGACATTTGCCGATATGCCATTCTCTAGCATCAGCGTCGCCGTCGCCGAGTCTTCAATCGGGAGCGATGTGTTTTTCTGAACGAAGCCTACTATCGAGACGGCATCGCCCGCGAAGTAGCGTATAAGGTCGAAGAGGTGGGTGCCATCATGCAGCAAGGGTCCTCCGCCTACAAGCGATAGGTCGCTCTTCCAGCTCCTCTCGTCTGGAACACCGCAAAGCATCTCGCCTCGGATACTCCTGAGCTCTCCTATCGTTCCGTCGTCGATTAGCTTCTTCGCTGCTAACACGCGCTGGTCCCAGCGCCGCTCATGATTTATCATGAGTGCCACATTGTTGCTCTCGCATTCGGAGATCATCTCATCCGCGTCGGCGAGGGATAGAGCTATTGGCTTTTCGCAGAGTATTCCCTTTACGCCGCTGTTTGCTGCCTCTACGACGATGTCCTTGTGTGTGCTCGTCCAGGATGCTATCGAGACGATCTCGGGTTTTTCCTTCCCTAGCATCTCCCGATAGTCCAGATACAGCCGGTCCACGCCCCAATCCGCCCTGAACTGAGCGAGCCGGTCCGGATCGATGTCGCATGCGCACTTGAGTGCGGTGCCCTCGCAAGCACTGAAGGCCCCCGCATGCGTGCATGGCTTTCGCCTGTAAGGGTCCCTCTCCAAAAGGGAACCTATTCGGCCACATCCAATTACACCGACGCTCAGTTTTTCCATAGAACCTCAATCGAGACTTGGACAGATTTTCTTGAACTCATTATACACCAGGATCGAAGTGAGTGACCTCATAGAGAATCCATCGTCGTGCGCCCTGCGAATCCGGCTGCGTCTTGTGAAGCTTCAATGTGGCCTTTGCAGCCTGAAGAGGCTGGCCAAGAATGAAGCCCCTGCTTCCCACGAACTGCTCCACACGACCTACATATTCTCCTAATAGCCTAAAATTGAGGACCACGGTCGCGTCATCGCCATCGACCTCGATCTCAAGAAGGGATATATTCACCATTAATTTGTCGGCATTCTCGAAGATACGCTGAACGAGCGACATTAGACGCGCCTTGTTCACCTGCTTCGGCCTAAAGATGAAATCATCCGAGACATCTCTCATGCAGCGAGACATGTTTTCATCCTCAATGGCCTGAGATACTTCCTGAACCAACAGCTCGATGCGCTCCTCGTCCGTCACTATCAAGTACGAGATGCCGGCCACTATCGCACCAATCAGTAGCGCAATGGCCAGTATAATCAAAAATGGCCTCACTACTCAGCCCACCAATTCGATATGTCCTCCAGCTGCCTCTTCACCTCTATCTCAGTTTGAAGAAGCGCTTGCGCCTCTTGGTAGAGGTCGTCGCTGTCGGCCTTTTCGCATTCCTTCAGTATCTTTAGCGCCTCATCCGACTTGCCCTGCTTGGACCTCAAATCGGCCAGCAAGTGACAGCTCTGGCTCCTGAGCGGCGAGCTATCGCATTCATCCATGATTTGCTTCAGGATGAGCGCTGCATCATCTGTCTCATTCAGCGATAGCATGCACTTGGCCTTCTCGACAAATGCACTGGTTGCGAGGTATGACGCGCAGTCCAGCAGCTTAAGCGATGAGCCGGAGTCATTAGCCACGTCATCATGAGAGCCCATTAGAGCCTCCCTGATTGCCTCTCGATGCTCGAGATTGTATTGGATATAGCGATCGTACGCCTCCTTGGCTCGGGTGAAATCACCGGACTCCGATAGACGAAGCCCGACGCGGAAGTCAAGGCAAGACAGGTATCTCGGAATAGAGTACTCCTCCGGAAGTCGCGAGTAGTATTGTAGCGCGTCTTCTGTCTTGCCCTGTTTGAGGAGAAGGTCGATCAATCTCACCATCGCGGCGAATGAGACCTCGTCAATCTTGCCCATGGAAAGGCTCTTGAGCTCCGACATCGTATTCTCAGGCTTTCCATCTGTCTGCATGTCGAGCGCGAGAAGAAGCCTCGCAAGACGGCGGTCGTCCGGGTCTATGAATTTCTCGTCCGTCGCCATCAATTCCTCCGCGCTGCGGCTGTAGTTCATGATGCCGTAATAAAGCCTGCCAGCCAGGAAGCGAGCCTGTGAGAGGTGAGAGCGCTTCCTGATCTCATTCTTGCGCTCCTCGAATGCCATCGCGCCGTCGAAATACTCGTCTTCGTTCAGATATGTCCGAAGCAAGCCCAGGATCGCATCGTCTCTCAGATCGAGCATCTCGTTCATGTATTTGCTTTGGTCGAAGGCCAAAAAGAACCAGTCGATATACTTGAGTGAGTTCGCGAATGCTCTCTCATTAAGATAGTGCCGGGAGAGCCTTAGTGAGGCCACCATGGCCTGGTCAGTGTGTGGTGCCTGCTCCACTATCCGCTCGTAGAGAGTGATGAAATCGTCGTCCGAGAGCTTCACGCCGCTCTCCTGCTGAAGCTCCGCCAGGCGGAGCATGGCTTCCGCTCTGGTATTGGGATTTTTCGAATTCATGACGCTTGTGAGGACCGCTCCAGCGCCCTTGAAATCCTTCAGCGTTATCAGGCTCTCGGCAAGGATTAGCATCGCGTTGTCATTGCGAGGGTCCTCGGGGAATATATTGATGAAGCGGAAGAGCTGCTCGACGGCTTGCTTGTGTTCTCCAAGCGATGCGTATGCGCTGCCTCGATAGAACAGGACGTCCGCGTCCATCAAACAGCGATAGAGGTTTCGCTGACAGGCAAGCTCATACCATTTGATCGCCAGGTCGTGCTTGTCGAGAAGCTCACTTATTCGCGCTATTCGGAAGGTCGAGTCCTCCACCTTGTCGATGGGCTGGCGGAAATACTCAATTACCTTGTAGTATCGCTTCTGGGCCTCCAGATACTTCTGAGCTCTCTCCATGATCCGCCCGAGGTAATATTCCGACTCCGATGCGAATGCGCCCTCCGGAAAGCGCTTCAGCAGTGCGTTGAACTTTGGCTCTGCTTCAAAATAATCCTCTGCCTCGAAGAGGGACAGACCCCAGAGGTAATAATCCTCCTCCAGTAGGGGTGAACTGCTGTAGGACTTCTCGAAATTCTCGAAGAACTTAATCGCCTCCCGTCGAAGCTCTGCCGACGAGATCGCTCTTGCGGCAGCCAGGTATGCCTTGCCGGCGAGAAGCGCCGCCTCGGGCCAGTATTCCTTGGCCTCCTCATCGAGCAAAACCGTCTCGAAGAGGTCTGCGGCTTCGAGATACAAGCCGTCGGACAAGAACTTCTTGCCATCAGCCATATAGGCCATCGAGCCTGTCAGGGATGTCTCCGCAGTCCCCTCTGTGGCACTACCATCCTGTGAAGTCAATGGATCGGCCTTTATATGGCCGTCCTGCGCCAGAAGCAGAAAAAGCATGGCGGCAGTGACTGCCACCAGACGGGGCCACACAGGATCGCGACGGAACTCAGTCCGAGAGGCGATCATGACTTGGCTCAATTCTGTTCTTGTTGTTCATCACACTGCCGACCCAAGTCTCCATTCAGAACGTGCAAAACAACCGCCTTTACAGTCTCGACCGTCTCATCCAGCAGTTCCAGCTCGCCCTCGGGCGGACTGGACCGTCCGGAGTAGGAGAGCCCCTTGGTGCTCTTCGCCCACGCCCTGATCGAGCCCGCTCTCTTACCCGTCGAGAGGTCAATCAGAACGGCCTCCATCTCGAATTTGCTCGGGATTATATGACCGTGGATCGAGTGGCGTATGACACCATGAAGCGCCAAATGCCCGCCAATCACTTTTCTGAGCGACCGGAAGTCGGATGCGCTCCTGGGTGCTTTCCAGGGGCCGTCATAGGAGGCTTTCCAGAGTGAAAGCACATCAGAAGGGCTCAGCACGTTACTCATTTCCGATGACAAGGCCTTTGTAAGACGCTCCCCAGCGATTCTCGCCAGGCTTTCCGGCACATCTCTTTCGTAGTGGAACGGCAATATGGCAATGGTGGCTCGCGTGCCCAACTCTCTGCTGACCTCGCAAGGGGCTACGGTCGAATCGCAAAGCATTGTGGTTCGTCCGCCGCATCCCGTCAGCCAAATAACGGGCAACGCGGCAATCAGAGCTAGAGCGCTAAGTAGCTTCCCCTTTGCCATCGGTTCCCTCATTTTTTGGCCTCCGAAGCGCTCTACGCTTCTCTATTTCCTGAACAAAGGTGTCCCATTCCCGACATTGCGGACAGCGCCAGTGTACCTGCGTGTCCTTGAAGCCACATTTGCCACAGTAGTAGAAACTCGATTGGAGCTCCGGCAAAGCGCTCATCCTCTGCAGCACGTGCAACGCTTCCTCGTGCTTTCCCTCCTTGAGATATAGCTGCGATAGCTTTTGATACGCGACTGGCGAACCGGATGAGATCTCCAGTATCTTCTCGTATTCCTGCTTTGCCCGGTCCAATTGACCGGTGTCGAAGTAGTAGTCTCCGAGAGAGAGGCGTGTATTTATATCGTCCGGATTCTTAGCGAGCACTCTCTCGTATATCCCCTTGATATTCCGCACAGTATCCTGCTTGAGATAGACCTGCCTCAGTCTATCGAAAAGAAGAAAAGCAAGGTGCGGAAACGCGTCGATCGCTTCCTCCCAGGCCTGTTCTGCCTTTTTCAGTTCGCCCTGGGACATATAAACGTCCCCGAGATACATGGGAACCGAAATACACGTCGGATCCGTCTGCTTGGCCTTTTGAAGAAGGGCAATCGCCTCCTTGGGACGCTTAGCATTCATCGCCTCCGCGCGAGCCAACTCGGTCAGAAGATACGCGAGCAGCCTTGAACTCTTCGATTTAGTGATCTTGTCCAGCTCTATCTGGCACTCGTACGCCGCCTTCCAGTCTCGCATCTCCTCGTGTATCCGCACCAGACTTCCATAGCTCGGCGCGTGGTTTGGATCCTCTTTGATCGCCTTGTGGAATGCCGATGATGCTCTATCGAGAAGCCCTCCGCGAACGTAATCCTGGCCAAGGCTGAATAGGGCTCGGACCCGGTAGGAAGTGTCAAGATTGGGGCGTATCGAGACACTCTCGTGTATTCGAATCGCCCTGTCGATATTGCCCTGTTCACGATGAAGATTGCCGAGACTTATATACGCCGCGACATCGTCGGTGTTCTTCAGAGTGGCCTCTGTGAGCTCCTTGATTGCCAGGTCCCTTTGATCGTGAATCAGGAAGTCCAGACCCCTCAGATAGGAAATCTCAGGCGCCGGGGCAGACGTCGAACGCTTACGACGGCGCGAGCTGACATAGAGGGCCGCTATTATGACCAGGACTAATGGCAGAATTAAGTAGAAAAAAATATCCCATCCTGAATTCATTGGTAATTACTCCCGACAATGCTGCTTATTGCATCGAGCGATAATATTCGACTATGGCGTCCCATTTATCCTGCGCCTTCAAGATCATCTCGCATACTTCCCGAACTGCGCCATTTCCACCCTTGCAGTCAGTGACGAAATCCGCCGCTTCGATAACCTCGGGAACCGCATCTGCAACCGCTACAGATATGCCCACACGAGCCATAATTCCGAGGTCTAGAAGATCGTCTCCCATATAGAGCGCCTCTTCGGGCAGCAGGTTCTGCGACCTAAGTATTTGGGAAAGGACCGAGACCTTATTCGTCACTTTGCGGTGTACAATCGAGATGTTGAGGTCCTGAGCACGAAACGAGACTGCCTTGTTATCCTTCCCAGTGATGATCCCCACGTTCAGACCACCACGCATCAGGTAACGTATCCCGCTCCCATCCTTGACATCGAAGGGAAGATGAATATCGCCGTTATTGCTTATATAGAATTTCCCATTTGTCAGCACCCCATCGACATCCAACAGGAGCAGTCTGATCCTCTTGAGTTTTGAAGTCAATTCGTCGGAAATCACACTCACCATCGTCGCCCATCCTCAGCTGCCTAAAAAATTGGTATCAGCAAGCACACCTATCAGTAACAAATGATAGCGCAGCGGCCCCGCCGTGTCAAACAGACGGGCGTTTTATGCGAATTCTGGAGGAGACTCTCTTCGCCCTAAATAACGTCGCTGGAGGCCCAGCCAATTCGGAACGCATGCAAAGCATCACAGTCCGCAGGACCCAGATCTCTCAGAGAGCCAGGCGATTGCAGTCTCAATCACGAGGATGCTTGCACGTTGCTCAATCGTTGCTGACCCTGAACCAGAGCTCTGAAATCGGAGAGATTATCTCGAACGTCCCGCTATTCGTGAACGCGGCCAGCATCTTGTAATTCGCCTGGGGTATCGCCTCGCCAATGATCTCCAACACATCTATAGTCTCAATGTCGTTGGCGCCGAGGAAATAGGAAACAGGATTGAAGCCCGGCACCCAGTTAGGATATGAGAAGAACGTCGGTGAGCCCTCAATGAAGGCTATGATGTGAAGATCGACGGTAATGGCCTCGGGTTGATTGTTCGTGAGCACTGCAGTGATGGCGACCGTCTCGTCCGTATCATATATCTGCTCATCGCTCTCGAGCATCACGAGCGGAGCCTTCATGGGGCCGGCATCACCGGCATATTCACCGCCATATATCCCGATATTGTCGGTCCAGCAGGGCGAATTGGCGGGCCAATCCGACGATGTGGACTGGAGATTCACGTCGTCAACGAAGAACCTGTCTCCGGGCTCGGTGTAGTCCTCGGTGCTGCCGCACTTGTATAGCGTCTTTGGGGCGGCCTCGGTTGTATCCACAGCAACCGTGATAGAGGTTCTCGTATTCGATAGAACCTCGAAGGTCCTGAACTGGCCGCCGTAGATCATATACATCCCGCTCGTATTCGGGACCAGGTCCAGACCGACCAGTGAATTGGTCTTCCACTGTGCCCCTGTGCAATAAAGAGTGTCGTAATCAGTGCCGCCGATGGATGAGACGAAACCGGTCCCAACCATCAGAGGGTCGCTCTGAATATCGCCGGATCCGGGGGAGATGCCGTCATAGTCGGCTTCTCGATTCGAACCGACGCAGTTGTGGGATAGGGTCGGCGTGGCTGCGTGGCTGAAGACTCCGGTCAAGTTGTCGCTAATGATATTGTATTCGATCACCGGCGACGAATCGAAGATGCTGACGCCGCGCTCATAGTGGCCGACTATCGCGTTATGCCGCACTGTACAATTGGAGCCGCTCGTTATGACGACCCCGTCATAGAGGCTGTTCAAGACCTTGTTGCTGTATAGCTCGGCATTCGAGCCAATCATATATACGCCATGCTCGAAGTCCGCGATCTTGTTGTTGTGAACCAATGGCGAGGTATATTCAGCCCATATCCCGACATATCTCCCCGTGATCTTGTTGTTGTATATGTGCGGCGTGCCAGAGCCCTTCGTCACGACGCACATATAAACCGCCTCGATCGTGTTGTTGAATATCTCCGGGGATGTATCCTGCGATCTGATGCCGACGTATCTGCTCTGGATGTAGTTGTCCTCGATAACTACGCCGGCGCCGATACAGTCTATGCCGATGATCCCCTCAACAATCGAAAAACCGGCTATCCTGCAGCCTGAATTAGCCTTAATCGCGATGGCGTCCGCCTCGGCATCGATCGTCGTGCTAAGACGCCCCTCGCCCAGAAGCGTAAGCCCCTCTTTCATCACGATTGTCTCTTTATATGTGCCTCTTGCGACGCAGATAACGTCTCCGTAAGAAGCATCATCCACCGCTTCGTTTATGGTCCGGTACTCCGAACCGACGAAAAGCGTATTGGCCATAGCGCATGGAGCGATGGCGCAAAGCACGATGGACTGGATGAAGAAAAACAGGCCGAATACCTTGCCGAATCTCATGGAAACTCTCCCCAAGATATTAAGTTATCGTATCAAATCGACTCGTGCCCCGAATGGCAAGCATCAATTAATCGAAGATAGCAAAATGCGAAAGGTGATACAAGTGCTCCAGAGTAGTCTGGTCCTCACGGAGTCGTCGAATCAAGTGGCGAATCCCTCGGGGGCGAATGCAGCCTCTTGCGAATCGTGCCATCGGCTGTAGATTCTCGTCATATTGCATCGTCCTTGGTGCACATGAATTGCCATAGAATTATCTATCAATGCAAATTTGGAGCCGCAATGTGAAGGACCTTAGGGCGGACGCTCTCGAGATATTCAAGTCCGGTCTTAAAGCTGTTGAAGCCGGCCAAGCAGTGAGATGTGCCTTGAGACGGTCCGGTTCGAATCTTACCTTCGAGTCGATTGACCATCTATCGAGCATCGATATCAGCGAATTCGACCGGGTCTTCCTGGTCGGTGGTGGCAAGGCGAGCGGGGCGATGGCCGAGGCGTTCATTGCCGCAATCGGGCCGGAGAACATATCAGGCGGCGCTATTTCCATACCGGCCGACGCCTCCGTGCCAGATTTGCCCCTGTGCATTGATATATTCGAGGCAACGCACCCTCTTCCGAGCGAAGGCGCGGTCGTTGGGGCGAAGCGCATGATCGAGATTGCGGATGCTGCGACCGAGAAGGACCTCATTGTATTTTTGCTCTCGGGTGGTGCTTCGGCAATACTCCCACTCCCCGCGGATGGTATCACCCTCGACGACAAGGTCGAGACCACGAAGCTGCTCCTCGCCTGCGGCGCCAGAATCGACGAGATTAACGCAATCAGGAAGCACATATCGGCGATCAAGGGCGGTCAGTTTGTAAAGGCCGCATATCCCGCAAAGGTCATATCGTTGATAATCTCGGATGTGATTGGGCACCGACTCGAGTCGATTGGGTCCGGTCCAACGGTCAGGGACACAACGACCTTCGCGGATTGCCTCGGGATCGCCCGAAAATATCGACTGCTGAACAAGTTGCCAAAATCTGTCTTGAAGCATCTCAAGGATGGCGCGCTCGGCAAATTTGCCGGGCCGGAAGATATCCCAGAGAGCGTCTTCGAACGATGCG
>JAFGIT010000405.1 GCA_016929465.1 Candidatus Coatesiibacteriota bacterium
CGCTAGCAACTACATCACCGCACTATACCACTGCCTCGGAAACCTACCTGAACCAAAACTCGTGCACAGATTCTTATGAGGAACCTAATACTATTGCCGACTCCGTCATCCGGCTTCGAATCGCTCGCCAAGAGCTCCTCGATCCACGAAATGCTCATATCCCGGCCCACAATGAGTGCCGCGAATGCCTGAACGTAGCCCATTGGGATCAATTCCCCATCCATCCTGATATCCGGTGTAGTGATTGCCACCGAGATCGGACCCGTGCCCTTCGGAAGGACATCAATCATGCTCTGAGCGATGGCCCTCGCCTTGCCGCCAAGTCTGAAGGGCCAGGGGTAATCCAGGGCAAGCCCCATATTGCCGCCCAGAAGAAGCAATAACAGAACCAATGGCAGAAACCAGGATGCATCAAGGCTGCGCCTTCTTGAAAACAATATGATGCCGGCGGTCGCAAGCACGGGCCAGGCGAAAATAATCGGCCTATGCGTGCCGCCCTGGCTCAAGAATGCATAGTAGGTTCCCAATCCCAGCGTAATGAGAGCGATTGCGGAGAGGCGGGCTATTGCAGGTAATGGCCTCTCCTGAAGCCCTTTCATGGCTACTGCCAACGCCCCGGAGAGGCCTACGCTCGCAAGGTAGGCATTTCGCATCTCGGGAGCCTGCAAGAGCGCTGGCGCAAGCGCGACCAATACCCACAGCGTCATCACTCGCGTCCTCTTCCAGATGAGCAATAGAAGCAGGAAAGCCGCCCCCAGATAAGCGAGGAAACCGAACTGCACCGGCCCCCAGAGAAGACCGATCAATCCCCAAGCCGTCCGCACTGCCTTGCCGACCATATTGTCAGCCAACGCCGTCTTCGCTCCGGAGAAGAGCCTCGTCGAGACGTATATCACGTCGAGTGCGAACAGGATGCCGACCGCGATGATCATTCTCTTTTTCCCGTCTGGTCGCGGTCTTTCATAGGGCAGGAACCAGGTCAAGGCCAACAAAAGAGGCAGGACGACGCCGAACTCATTGGCTGCGATCGAGAGTGCGCCAAAGACTGTGAGGCCGATCAGGGGCCACAATCGGCCGTGCCTCACATATCTCGAAGAGACGAGAATGCAGGCGTTCGCAAACATCGTGCAGATCGCTATCTCATTAGCCGCCAACCACCCGGCCGGCTCGAAATTGAACCAGAAGAAGGCGAACATAAAAGCCGCGCAAAATGCCCAGATCCGCTCCAGCCCAAGGAGCTTCCTCGAAAGCGAGAAGACCAGCAGCGTGTTGATCGTGTGAACGAGAATGGCCATCAAGTGATAGAGCATGACGTTGTGCCCAAAGAGCGAGAAATACGCCGCCCAGACGAGGTCGGAAAACGGCCAGAATAAGGTCGGTTCATCGGGCGATAGAGCCGGTTTCTCAACTCGAAGGGAATTGTCGGAGATCGCCTGACCCGATGCCCTTGCGCCGTAAAAGCCGAAATCGTCCGCAAACAGCTCGAATTTCAGCGTCGGCAGATAGACATAGGCCATAAGGCCGAAAAGAAGCAGGAACGGCAATACTCGCCGCAACCCATTCATCGGGATGCCTCTCAAGTTCCGCTAGCCTTCACTTCTTGTGCTCTATAGGGCCGAATCATGGTCGTAAAATTAGGATAGGCCGCGATCCCTGTCAATCCCCAAGTCTGGCGTGGAGAGCCTGCCTAGCTGCGAGCTGGCCATAGTCCTCTGGGGACATATCCGAATGGGACTCCTCTGCTCAATTCTCGAATTGCACTCCAACCGCCCGAGCCTAGTTGCCCTCTTCGAGTCGGAACCTGTAGGTCATCTTAATCCAGCACGGCACAGGTTTTCCCTTAAGAAGGGCCGGCTTGAACTTGCTCTTCGCAAATGCCCTCACAGCTTCTCTCTCGAATTCATCCCTGAATTCCCCTCCTGTCGAGCTCAGGATCGCGATATCCGATGTCCTTCCGTCCTCATGGACGACCGCGGTCAGGATCACCGTGCTTGTCTTGCCGAGAATCTTGGGCAGTTCTGGGTATATCGGACGGACTTCATCAAAGGGCTCCGGCTGCTTATCCACTTCTACGAAATTGAGGACCCCGTCGATTTCTGGGAATTTATCCGTTCTTGTATATTCTGGGATAGGATCATCCACCGACACCACTTTGACGCTATTTCCTTGGGATTTCGAATTCAAAGAGCAGCTGCACGATGGGGCCATCAGCAGCGCAGTTAAAAGGAAGGCTAAGGCGATCTGGATTATCGGCAAGCCGGGGAGTCTGTTAGAGCGTGTATTCATAGCAAATCCTCCACAACCTAAATATTTCAATATACGGCGCATGCTCCGCTACTTAATCCGAAATCTGAATGTGACTTTCGCCGTGCATGGGACAGGCTTGCCCAGAAGTTTCGCGGGCTTGAACTTATATTCCCAGGCGGCGGCAATCGCAGCTTCTTTGAATTTGTTCCTGAACCTCCTGGCCTTCGTATGCAGTACCTCAACGCCCGCGACATCTCCATTCTCATCGACAACCAACCGCAGGACTACGATAGCCTCATTGCCCTTTGGAAGAGCCTCAGGAGGATAAATCGGGGGGACCTCCCTGATGAGCTCCGGTGGCTCACTGACCTCCCACTGACTGTAAACCTCACTTCGCTCGCCCGACTCCCTCTCGGCCTTCGGCACGACTTCATCAGACGGGGAAGGTTGGGGCGGCGCTTTGGCCGCAGGCGTCTCGCTCTTCGAGTTCAGGGGACAGCTGCACGAGAGAGAAACCAGAATCATCGCGGCAGCTATTAAGAAGAGGGCTGCCACCCTCAGCATTCGAGAGCATCGGTACCGATCCATGCCCATTTGAGTCTCCTCGATAACTAAATATCCTTCGATCTATATTAGTTCAGGAATAGGTCAAAAACGGCGCTATGCTACATCCTGATAATCGCACTTGCAAGGGCGAAGCCAAGCCTGCAGACTCATTAATAGCGCAGCAATAACTATCACATTTCATCATGGAGCTGATTATGGCCGGGTTCCGGATTTCATCGCTAATGCCCTTTTTGTTCTTGGTCGCCTTCGCAACCATTCTTTTCGTCCTCTATCCCGAATGGCAGAAGCTCCTGGACTTCGAGCCCAAGCCGAAGGCCGATTCTGCTGCTGAGACCTCCTCCCAGCGCCACGGAGCTGACGCTGTGCGGCCAGCACCCACAAGGGGAAAGCCGCTCGATGAGGTCTGGTCCTTCGAGCCCAACCACAAATGGAGATATCGCGATCCGATACTCAAGAAGAACGTCGATCAGGTCGGAGGGCCCATTTGCTCCGACATAGCCGTCCTCGGGTCCAGCATTTACTTCGGTAGCGAAGGGGGCTTTCTGTATTGCCTGTCTTCCGACGGGAAGCTCGCCTGGAGCTTCGAGACGCTTGGGGCACTCACCGGATCTCCCCTCCTGACGCAGGACCGGCTCTACTGCGGCTCTGAGGACAATTATATCTACTCACTCGATCCGACGACCGGCAAGCAAATATACCGAATGAACGCCGAGTCCGGGGTCCTTTGCACCCCGCTTCTTCTCGAGGACAGACTGATTTTCACAGCTCGCATGGGCAGAGTATATGCCCTGGAGCCTGAATTCGGAAAGCTGCTATGGACATATCAGCACGACCATCTGATCAATTCGTCGCCCGAGAGCGACGGACATAGCGTATTCGTCGGACTCGACTCGGGAGAGCTGCTCTCGCTGAGCCTCACATCCGGCAAGCTCGAGTGGGCTTTCAACGCCCATGGCGCAATTCGCTCGAAGCCCATCGTCTATGGCGATGCCGTGATATTTGCCACCTGGGATGGGAGAGTCCTCTCGGTCTCGAAGTCCACCCAGGGCCTGAATTTCGGGATATCCATCGCGGGCTTCATCAAGTCATCGCCTGCAATCCTGGACGACCGCATCATAGTCACCACCCTCGACGGATTCGTCTATTCGATATACGCGGCAGATGGAAGAGTGGCCTGGTCCCGAAAGTGTGGGGAAACGATCGAGGCCTCGCCGCTCGTCTCGCCTGAAAAAGACAGGATATACGTCGGGACATGGCAGGGGCTTCTCCTCGTTCTCAACGCGGCAAGCGGTGAGATCATCTCGCAGCGTGACATCGGCTCGATGATCCAGACCAGGTGCGCGATTCTCTCCGACGACAAGCTGCTCGTTGGCACGAAATCGGGCAAAGTCCTCTGCCTCTGGAGGTAGGACAAAGCCCGGTTCCCCCATTCGCTCAGAGCACCGCCTTCACCAATTCCTTCAGCGGTAGCAGCACAGACCCGAGAATCAGATTCAGCGCGATAGCGCCGGCGGCGATGAGGGACAATTTGGCCCATCCCTTCTCGCGAGCTATCGTGTCCATGGCGAAGCCGGCGAAGATGAGCGTCGCTATGTCAGCGGGCATCTTGAGTCGCGAGTGGTAGATGAAGAGCGTGGTCGCGAGCCAGAAGTTCGCGACGATCGCAAGAAGGGGCAGCCAGTCGCCAATCGGACGGCTCTTCAGGGCGAGCCACAGGCCGATTGCCGCGAATATCGCGATGACGCCGTAGGTGTAGAAATACTCCCCCTTGCGGCCCTCTATTGACGAGATCGGCATCCAGAAGTTTATGAAATTCGCTACCCTATCTCGGACAAGCAGCAGTTTGTTCTCGCGGAAGAAGGCCAGCGACTTTTCTGTGAAGAATTCGCTTATCTCCGTCTCCGTCTGGGGCATAACAGTCGGGTTGTAGGCCTTTCGGATGCCGTCCTGCTGCGCCTGGACCCCAAAATGGGCATATCTCTGAATAGCATCGAAGAACGATTCGCTGCTTAGTGTCCCCGAGTCCCTCGCTTCGGCGATCTCACGCTCAGATTTCTCGAAATCCGAGTCGAAATCGAAGTGGACCTTTGTGTTGTGCCAGAGCACCCAGCCGAGATGCGTGTCGGTCGGAATAAACTCCGAGAAGACGACGTAGTTCCTGATAATCCAAGGCGAAATGGCCGCCAGGAAGACGAGGTAGAAGGCGGCGATCCTGGGCGTGATTCTCTTCACGACGCGTCGTTTCGCGAGAATCAGCATCATCGGAATAAAGAAGAGGACAAGAAACGGCAGAAGCACCGTCCTACACAGAAACGCCACGCCAAACATCCCTCCAGCCAGCGCATAGAATGCAACGTTATCGCGCCTGACCGCAACGAAGAGCAGGAGCATCGCCCCGGTCAGGAGCGTTATGAATAGAGTCTCGGTCAGTAGCTTGGGGACGTAATAGAGCATGGTTGGGTAGATCGAGAACAGAAGCCCGGCAAATATCCCGGCTCGCGGGCCGAATATAAGGCTCCCGAGTGAATAGAGCAGCCCGGCACACACTGCGCTGACGATTGCCTGAAACCACTGGATTGCACGATGATTTCTCTCGCCCGAGAGGGTAAAGACGGCGGCGACGAATATTGGATAGAGCGGCGGCCTGAATGCAGAAGGCTCTCCCGGGACATAGCAATACCCGTTGCCCTCGTAGAGGTTCTTTCCAAGGAGCTCGTAGTCCGCCTCGTCGAAATTGAAATATCTCAGCACCGGCGGACCAGGAGAAAATGCGAGCAAGACTATCCTGATCAGAAGTGCGAACAGCACCAGGCTGAGAAATATCTTGGCGTTGTTTCGAACCATTGGTCTCTTTGAATCCATCGTGCACAGAGCTTGTATAGGACATCTTCCCGAATTCCTCGGGCTCCTATTTTCAGGGATCCAATCCTAGCCATTGCAGCCGTTGATTACAACCGCTGAAATGACCGAGCTTGTTGTTCCTGGGAGCATTGCCACCCCCGGTCGGTCGCTCGAAAGCAACTGACATTGATTCTCGCTCTGATTCCCGGTTATTATTGTAGAATATGATGAGACAAAAGGCAGAAAGACATGAGGAGTATCCTATGGGAACATGGGAGGAAGTTGATTGGTGTCAGCACTACATGAAGAGCTGGTATGCCTATCCTGGTATGGAACGAAGGCTGTATTCAGCGTTGACTCAATCACAGGACATCAGCAATCATCAGCAATTCCTCTGCTGGCTGGTGCATAGATTCACTGCATCGTCGGGACGCAAGCTGCGGTTGATTGAACTTGGGTGTGGGCCGACCCCCTCTTCTAACCACCTCCTGAGAGAATGCGGAATTCATATAGCGTCTGCCGTGTGCATAGACGTGTCGAGAGAGCTCATTGATAGGGCGAGTGCAGCCTCAGAGTCTGAGTGCGCAACTTTTCGCGTTCTCGATATGGAGACCATCAGCAGAGACGATTTCAACGGTGAGCAATTTGATCTCTGCATTGCAGCTCATTCCATTCATCATGTTCTGAATCTGGAGCCTCTCTTTGCGTCCATTAGGCAGCTGCTATCAGCAGACGGTTTACTCTGGATGAACGAGTACACGGGACCGCGTCGTATGCAATTCCCTGAGGAAGCTCTTGCATTGGGGAATCGGTTCTTGGCGACTTTGCCTGACTCATTCAGAGCAAGACTCGAAGGGACATCAAAAGACATGTTGGCCCCTGCCGTTCAAGATGACCCTACTGAGGCAGTGGCGTCGGACCTTATTCTGCCGATTTTTCTCCGGAATTTTGAGCCACTGCGATTTCTACCTTACGGCACCCTTTCGTACATGGTTTTTGACGAGATCGCACATAACTTCAGAGGTCAAGAGGCGGAATTACTCGGGCAGTATGTCTGGGAATACGAACAACGCTGTTTCTTGGACGGCACTCTTAGGCCCTGGTTCACAGCCTGCATTGCCAGACCTTGGAGAAATAGCGAGATCTGATCCCTTAATTCTCACCGGGGTGCTGTCCGGGTTTCGCGCAGGAACAGGGGGAGCTCGACCTCTATTGGGCAAAAGTCACGATGTTGCTCAATGGCAATGAGTGGTTTGTGAGGAGCTGCGGCTTGACTTATGCCTGCCAATGAGACATTCTTTACCGGAAGGAGATTTGAGCAACTGATTAGGTAGAGAGGGCAAAAGAGTTGGAATACTGGATAGATACACTGGGGCATAATCCCGAAGCCCTCGGGCCCATTCTGGTGGCGATTGTGGGGGCTGTTGTCATACTATTGCTCCTTGGGATGTCCAGGTTTGTATCCGGCCGCAAAGGCCTCGAGCAGGATAGACTTGCTCTGAACGCTGAGCTCTATCGTCTGGAGAAGTTCGCCAGTCAGAAGAAGAAGGACGCCGTAAGCGACAAGGAGAGGGCAGAGTCGTTCTGGCCGAAAAAGGGCGAAGAGACACCCGCAGGCGGCACTGAAATGGCAGCCGTGACGGATGGATCCCGGTCGGGGCGTGATGATAGTGACGAAGATGGCAGCATCCCGCCGCCAAGAGATGACTCCGACGATGAGGACGATGAATTCGCCGATATCCGGAGAGAGAACCTGGTCAAGGACTGGGGTGACCAGGACTAGACAACTACAATCGCTTGTTGGACCTGATCGATGGGGGCTCCGGCTTTTTTTCCGGACTCAAACATCCAGCGCTCCGCGATTTCCCGACTTCCTGCATTGATAAAAAATCCTCAGTAGCTCAATATATGCTCGAGCTGGACAATGCTATTCCTGACTGCCCCGACAGAGGTGTTAATGAGAGCTATTACGGAGTAATTAAGTGGGCACCGTCTTAGTTGTCGATGATGAAGCGAACATACTGAAGGTCTTTGCGGCGCGACTCAAGCAGCACCATCACGTGGTCCTGACGAGCCCGACCGCAGAGGACGCCCTCGACCGACTCGAGAAAGAGGAAGTCGACGTACTGATTTCCGACTATATGCTGCCCGGAAAAAGCGGGATGGACCTCTTGCGGGCTGTCAGGAACTCTTATCCGAAGCTCCCGGTGATCATGATGACCGCCTATGGGAGCATCGAGATGGCTGTCGAGGCGATGAAGCAAGGCGCCTATGACTACCTCACAAAGCCAGTGGACTACAACGAAATGTCGCTTTTGATCAATCGTGCTCTGAAGGAGCGGGACATGGTCTCGCCCGAGCAGCCCGGCATCGGTCGTGACAATGAATTCGCCGATATGATTGGGGTTTCTCCCGAGATGCAGGAAGTCTTTGACACGATTCATCGCGTGGCGAACAGCAGGGCCACCGTGCTGATAATGGGGGAAAGCGGAACAGGCAAGGAACTTGTGGCCCGAGCGCTGCATCACACGAGTATCCGAGAGGCCGGTCCATTCGTCGCGGTCAATTGCACCGCGATGCCAGAGCCTCTGCTCGAGAATGAGCTGTTTGGTCACGAAAAGGGATCATACACAGGCGCACACCGTCGCGACATGGGGAAGTTCGAGCTGGCAAACTATGGGACTCTCTTCCTGGACGAAATCGCAGATATGAGCCTCCCCATACAGGCCAAATTGCTGCGCGCCCTGCAGGAGCGATGCATACAGCGGATCGGGGGTTCGAAGGACATCAGCATCGTCATAAGAGTTCTCGCATCAACGCAGACCGATCTCGAGGAATTGGTCAGACAGGGCAAATTCAGGGAAGACCTCTACTACAGGATTAATGTCATAACGATAAAGGTCCCCCCGCTCAGGTCAAGAAGAGAGGACATACCGCTGCTCGCAATGCACTTCTTGAGGAAATACTCTGCGGATAACTCCCGGGAGATAACATCATTCGATCCCGAGGTCATGCGGGCGTTCAAGAACTACCGCTGGCCGGGCAATGTAAGGGAACTCGAAAACGCTGTGGAGCGAGCTGTCGTTATGTCCACTGGCAACGTCGTCGTACCGGAGAATATCCGGCGGTCGATAATGTCCGCCACAGAGGGGACCGCCCCGGATGTCCCATCTGGCGGCGTCAGTTTGAAGGAAGTGGAGCGAGCAGTCATATTGAACGCGCTCGAGGTCAATGGATGGAACCAGACCGCGACCGCTAAGTACCTCAAGATCACGCGGCGACAGCTGAGAACGAGAATGGGGCACTATGGTCTGCTCGGAGACTCCTCGGGGAATGGCGGGGATTGAAGGGTCTGAGCTCCCATGCGCCGAAATCACACACGGATGTCTGTATCCAACCCAAATGTGTCTTATTGCGGGGTGGAACCTCGGTCATGCCTGGCTCTGCCCCCGAAAATACAACATGAATTCTGGAGTGAAATAAGATGGATTCACGCAACCTGTTTGTAGCACTCGATACTGACTCCGTCGGGGATGCCATGTTGATTGTCGATGCACTCTCTGGCGTAGCCTCTTCGTTCAAGATCGGGAGTGCCCTGTATTCGATTGCGGGCGTCTCGATTGTCGAGAGACTAGTGATGAACGGAATCAATGTATTCCTGGACCTCAAATTCCACGACATCCCATCGGTTATTGCCAAGGCCTGCGTCAATCTTTCGGAGCTCGGCGTGAGGATGATGACTCTCCACACTACAGGCGGAGTCGAAATGATGTCCACTGCGGCGGAGGCCGTGAAATCCGCGTGGGGAGATAGGCCCCACAAGCCGCTATTGATGGGGGTAACGATTCTTACGAGCCTCGATCAGCGGGCTCTTTCGGAAGACCTCGCGTGTGAGCGGCCACTCAAGCAGCAGGTCCTGCACCTCGCCGGACTCGCGAAGAAAGCTGGCCTCGATGGCGTTGTGGCGTCGGGCGAGGAGCTCCAGGCAATAAAGCAGGAGCATGGAAGCGACTTGAAGGTTCTGGTTCCGGGAATCAGGCCGGCTGCGGCTGCCGACGACCAGAAGCGGACCATCACTCCAGCGAAGGCAGTGGAATTGGGAGCGGACTTCCTCGTGGTCGGGCGCCCCATTACAGGGGCGAAGTCACCCCGCGCAGCGGCGGAGATGATAATCGAGCAGATGAAGGTATAGCAGCCCTCGAGCTCCGCCCACAAAAATGCGAATCGGTTCTGTGGGGCGGTCTCGGACTATCTCATCCTCGATTGGAGGAACTCCATTTTATCGTAAGTCTTCTTGACTCTATCACTCGCGATTTGCACCAGCACAGGATCGGGGGAGATACTCACTGTCCTGTAAGCTGAAAGCGCAAGGTGAAATTCGTTCTGGTTGAAGCAGTCGTCGCCAATTGCGATGAGAGCCTCCGCAGCCTTTGGCAAGTATTTGCTGAACGGTGTATATGAGTGCAGGCAGTTATCATACGCCGTTGTCGCTTTGACCACACTCTGGAAGTAATCGTATTGTGCCTTCTCGAACTTGTCCTCATCCCCTTCGGGGAGTAGGTCCTTGCTCTTGAGGGGGACAAGCTTCGCGTATTCACGGTAGAAGTTCGGTATCTCTGACTTCAGCGCATCGCCGCGCAGGAGCTCTGCGCGCGAATTGAGATAGACGTGCACCCAAACCGATGTGTATATGAATGCGAATAGGCAGATTACAGTAAGCGTGACGTCCCGCTTATTCATCGAGTCAACTCCTCATTAAAGCGCTGTTGCTGCTGGCATGAGCCATTTGAAAACTACATCCATCGGGCAATTCTGTCAAATGATCGTGGCGGGGAAGGTCGTCCAGTCCTCCAATGAGCCGAATCATTTGCGATGGGCGCCAATCGCTTCATCGAGAGCCTCAACGACCATCCCGACAGTGATCGAATCAAGGCATTCATAGGAGCCCTTCTTACATTCTCTCTCGAGACAAGGAGCGCAGTCCGAATCTGATTTCAGGATTATGTGTTTCTCCCCAAGAGGCCCGGTGGCGGTCGGATTCGTTGAGCCAAATATCGCGATCACCGGTGGTCCCACTGCAGCGGCAAGGTGCATCAGCCCTGAGTCGTTCGAGAGCACCACCCTCGATTGGGAGAGAATCCCTCCTACTTCGAGAAGCGTCGTGTCTCCTGCGAGGTCGACGCACTTTGCCGAGGCCAGTGCGGCGATCCGGGACGTGATGACCTTCTCGCTCTGACTACCGAGGAGGATGGACGGGAGGGCGTGCTTACTCCAGGCATAGTCGATTACTTCCGCAAACCTCTCCGGGAACCATCTCTTTGCCGGGCCAAATGCCGCGCCCGGGCAGACCGCAAGATAGCCATTAGAGCCAATATCGCCGAGCGCATTCGTTATCGTGCGGGATGCTCTATCGAGCACTTCCTCCCGCAGAACGAGCGTCGGGATGCCGGGATCCGATGTATCGAGCCCCGCTTCCTCGAGCATGTGCAGGTAGTAGTTGACGTGGTGTAGTTGTCTGACCTCCTCGGTGACCGCTATGGGAGCAGTCAGGAGCAGCCGTCTGCAATCCCTAGCATAGCCTATTCGCTCCGGAATTCGGCCCAGATAGGACAGCAGGGCGGCCTCGAACGCATTCTGGAAGAGGTATGCTTTCTGAAAGCCCAATTCCCTGATGCGCTTGATGGCTTTGCCAAATGACAGACCTTCCGAGTCTGCCACTCCTTTGAGCTTGCCGGAATAGGGCATAACGCCCGCAACGCCCGGAAACGCCGAGAAGATGGGCGCCACCCATGGCTTGGCGACAACGTGGACTTCATCACCCGGATGCTCTTTGATAATGACGCCAAGAGCCGGGAGATTCATCACCGCATCTCCGACCCAATTCGTGGCCCTGACGAGAATCCGCATCAGGACTCGCTCTTCCCCAGGCGCTGGTCGATTGAGAAAGACCCACTTTCATCTCGCATGCGAGCCCGAACGTCACACCTTTCGCGGTTGCGAATTCGATCCCTGATATGGCGTCTGGCTAGCACTGAAAGGGATGTGCCGACACTGGATATGGCACGCTTTGGGGAATAGGCTTCCGGATCTAGCTTCAGCATCCAGCAATCCCTGAAACTCTTTTGATCGCCAAAGCGGTAGAGAATCTTCACGTGCCTGGCGAGAAGTGACGCAAAGCCAATAGCCACCCCCAACAGGGTCACAACGACCGAGATTGGGCTCATATTTTCTAGATCACGGATTCCTGGGAGAAAAAAAATGATTGATCCAACGCCGATTAGAACAGACCACCACATTAGGTGCCTGAGTTTTGGGGTCTTTTTATCATCTGGTCTGATCCAATGGCCGCAATTGCTGCATCTTGCCTCGCCGATTTTATGGATTTCTCTCTTGCATTTCGGGCAGCCAAGTATGATCTCGACCGCCATATCTCTATTCACAAAAAACAGTCGATCCCTGTGGTTTTTGGATGCTTCGAGAGGGAGCAAGGCAGTCGCCTGTTCTGTGCGCCTGCTAATTCCGATCCTATACCACTCTGCGAATCGCGAGCCGGTAACGCTCTCGAGAGATTTGACCATTGCGATATCCGGCCGAAATGTCTTCTTCATGCGGTATCTGTTCTCAATCCATCAGTCCTCGGATTGGGCTCTCTCATCCGAACAGCCCCTCCTTCACCTTGTTGGGCGCGGCGTTCTGCTCGCTCTTCATCTTTCTGAGCACCGCGCTCAGTCTAAAGACCGATTTGACTCGTTCCGCCGTCTTTTTCCAGGCGTTCGATGAGTAGTAATCCGATAGTGGGATCAACACCTCTTTTGCGGGAAGGGCGCGACCCTTGATTGATATGCTTATGAGTACCTTTGCGCCACGGGCGATGACCGTTGTGAGGCTAATCAGAACTCCGGATACGGGATAGAGGAACTTCGCCCAATCCCCCAACTTTTCGGTCAGGAATGCTCCTCCGAAAATGGCAAGCATCGATATGCCGTATAGGGCGCGTTTGACGTAGAAGAGCGCTTTGCCCGCAGCGAGCTTCGCTCCACATCGAGGGCAGTCCTCAACTCCCAACTTCGTCAACGCGTTTTTGCATTTCGGGCAGCTGACTTTATAGAAGACGCGGAAGCCGTGAAGCTCGAAATAGGCTTTCCCAATAGTATCTTCTGCCTCCTTCGCCGCCTGCCTCTCGTGATGTACGTGACGTTTGGCTGAGAGCGTGCGTGTGCTGGCTCTGGTATATCTCGGTGCCGGTTTTGGGCGTGCGGCTTTCGAGGTTTGCTCCGTGCGCGCAAATGGGGCCGCTTCAGTCCAGATGCCGTAGAAGAGCGTCAGTTCTCGGGCCCTTGTCCATTTGTTGCCGGTCAATTCCTGCGATTTGATGTAGTGCCAGGGCTGAATAGCCTTCCGATGAGCCATCTGGACCAGCGTATTCCGACTGACATCGAGCCTTCTTCCCTCAATCTCGACCTTCATCTCGAATTGACCTCGCTCCGGACAATCGTGTGCGCGACGATTCTTGGTGATTTCAAAAGGCTGGGACCTCGCTGAACATCAAGCCGTCACTCCTCCATCCAGAACGACCAATGCTCCGGTCATCCAGGCGCTCTGGTCGGAGACTAGGAATAGGGCCAATGAAGCAACGTCATTCGGCATCCCACGACGGCCAAGCGGATATAGTGAGTCTATCTTCGCTCGATCGCTCTCGACCCCTATGCTGTTGAAGAACTCTATCGTCAAATCCATGATTGGGGTATCGACATGCGCCGGGCAGATGCAGTTGACCCTGATCCCATGCTGGGCGTAGCCCTTGGCGAGGCTCCGCGTGAGCATGTGCACCGCCGCCTTGGAGGCGCAATACGCGTCTGCAAAGGACGCAGCCCTGAGCCCCGACACCGAGCCGATGTTCAGGATATTGCCGCTCTTCTGCTGGATCATGTGCGGAAGAACTGCCTTGCTGAAGAGATATATGCCTTTGACGTTGATGTCGAACATCGAATCCCAATCCTCTTCGCAGGTGTCCATTATGTTCTTGCGGAAGAGAATACCAGCGTTGTTGACGAGTATATCCAGGCTCCCGAATCGCTCGATCACACTTCGGACAAAGCGATCTACGTCGGCTTTGCGGGAGACATCTGCTGCTATGGCAAAGTGCTTTGACCCGCATCCCGGGAGCACGGAGAGAGTCTCTTCCAGCGGACCCTTGCGTCTTCCGCAAATAGCAACATTTGCGCCCTCTTGTGCAAGACGTAACGCTATCGCTTTGCCGATGCCGGTTCCTCCTCCTGTCACGACTGCGGTCTTACCGATCAGATGCATCTTCCAAGTCTCCTTTCTTGCGGCATCATACAATTGAGGAGACTTGATTTTCAAATGCTTCCGAAGGGCACGGAGATGATCTAGAGAAACAGAATCTCAGGCTCGGCCCAGGCTGGCTCTATAACGCAGCTCTCCGAAAATGTGCTCTCCGTCTGTCAGACGCCCTCGCCCCCAGATTCCGCCTTCTTCTTGAGTAAGAGCTCGATCGCTGCTCGCTGTGCCGCCTTTCGAACGTAGAAATCGAATGGTTCCAGACCCTTGCTCTTGTATTCGGAAACCTCGATCAGGCTATCCAGATACTCCTCATCCCCGAGTCGTCCCAGGAATTCCGCCGCTACGATCCTATCCTTGAAATCGCCCTGCATCAGGACGTTCTTGATCCGTTTCTTGGCATTCTCATTGCCGAGAACCGCCGCCGGATACGAGATGAAGAATAGCTGTTCGTATTCCTTATCTGAATGGAGGGGTGAGAAGCCGAGATAATTGCCGTCTAGTCGCTTGAATTTGCCCATGATATGTCTCTCTGCCTTCGCAGAGCCGCTCATCTCGGCGAGTGCGATCGCCGCTTCCTTGCCGACCGCAGGCTTCTTCTCCATCAGCTGGATGATCGTCTTGGCAGAATCGTCATACCGGAGTTTGCCGAGAGAAGTCAGGCATCCTCTGAGAACAACGATGCTATTCTCGGTTTCCAGCATGTCGGATAGCTTCCTGGCCACCCTGTCCGCCAGTTCGGATCGGCCAAGTTCGCCGGCGAGGTTGCCCAGAGACTGAGCAGCGTAGGCACGGAGAGCCGCACTGGAATCATCCAAGAGGCCCAGTATGAGCCTCACAGATTCTTCGCCGCCCATCTTGACCAGTGCCTGGGCCGCGCTCTCCTTTAAATCGCGATCAGACCCCTGAACAGCTTCCCGGATGGCGGGTAAGGCCTTTCTATCGATCGCGGCCAGCGCGTCCTTTGCGGATGATCTCACCTGTTTGCTCTTATCGCCGAGCAACGAGATCAGTGCTGAAATGAACGCGTCAGAATCGATGGGTCTCTTGGCGCATATATCCGCCGCCCTTCGCCTGATCCGGTTATCTGTGTGCTGAATCAGCCTCAAGAGGTCCTTCTCTGGAATTGGCTCCTGGACATACCAGAGCAGATACGTGGCTCTCAAGGCCGTCTGCAGGTCATCCGACTCGGCCGCCTCGATGAATTTGTCGAACATCTCGGTTCTGCCGGCCTGATAGAGAGCAAACTGAGAGTGAAGGCGCACGATTGGGTCGCTGTCTATCTTGAGCTGCTGCTCCGCCAATTGGCCAACCTCGGGGTCCGATAGGAAGGCGAGCGCGAGCATAGCCTGCGAGCGTACGAAGGTCTCTTCGGACTTTAGAGCTGAGATGAGTGATTGCTTTGCCTTTACTCCAAGATCAACCAGCCCACGTATTATGAAGTAATCGTAATAGTTCGCGGACGCCGCCTTGAGCAGTGCCTGCGCCGCAACCGTGCTGTCTATGTAAGACAGACCAAGAAGGGCGTATTGCCTCGCGCTGGGCTGCTTCCCATCAACAACGACAAGGGACTTGGTGTCCGCGGCAATGACCTTCTCGAGGTATCGAACAGTCTCCGTCACGAATTCATTTTCCTCGTTTTCCGTCCCGATGGCCGAGACAAACGACCTGGGTGTATATCTTCCCGGCTGAAGGTAATCGTCCTCCTGTCGCATGGCGATGTCTGTGAGTTCGGCGCCGAGCAGCGCGCTCGATATCAGCTCCATCTCCTCGGAGATGATCTCCGGGGTATCAATGAAATAAAGGGTAGTCAGTGATTTGTCCCGGTCGCTATAGATATCTTGCTGGACATAATTGGTGCAGTAGAAGGTGATGTATCTCGCAAGAGAATTGGCCTCGGCTGCAATTGCAGCTCTCAGCGAATCCTGCTCGACGAAGTGAAGCGCGAGCTGTGACATTTTCTCGGCAAGTTCCACGCTATTTTCGCTCGAAGCAGAAAGCGAGACGAAGGCTGCGGCGCCTTCCATCGCAACCAAGCCCTTGACGGCCTCCGCCCGAACGGATGCGTCCGGGTCCTCACTTGCTTCCTTGAGCGCCTTCGCGGCTTCCTCATTATTCATGCTCGACAGAAGCTTGACCGCCTGCAGCCTGTTCGCGGGGTCCCGGTCCTTTAGCGCAAAAGCCAGGGCCGGGATGGTCCCGGGGGAATGCAGCCGGCCAAGCATATCGATGCCCATCGATCGATATCTCGGGATCTCGGAACGCACCAGAGCCTCGGCGGCGGAGATGTCCTTTATTCGGCTGAGAGCGGAGGCAGCTGCTCGTTGAACGTCCTCCCTGCCGTCGCCGAGGAGCTTCTCGAGGTCCGGTACCGCCTCGACGGCTCCGCTCTTCGCAAGGGCGTCGGCAGCAGCAATTATGACCCTCTGGTGCGGATCATAGAGCGCCTTGACCAGGGCATCTATATATAAGTCACCTTTCATCCCGGCAAGCCTCTTCGCGGCGCGCTCCTTTGCCGCAGGACCCTTGCTGCCCAATAGGGTGGTAACATCCGAATACGGATTCGGCGCACAGCCCCAGAGCACGACCACAACCATCACGACAGTGATGACCTTCAGAAGACTGATTCTAGACATTGATCACCTCTTTGAATTTATATTGACAAGACCTCATTGAAGTAAAAACCTCTTGCCGCCCTCGCGGTTCTCGATAACCATGTTGATTGCACCGGTTTCCAGGGGCTCCCAGGCCACATCGATATTCTTCCGGCTGAGTGCCTTCCTCAGCTGCATGAATATATTGAAGCCAGATGGCCGAACAACAAACGCCACATATTCTTTTTCCGGGTCGATACGGGAGATCTCTGAACGCCAATCTGAGCTCTCCTCGACGATCTGCTCGAGAGATTCACCTGGCCGGCGTCGAATGACCACGCTGCTTCCGCCAAGGCCCTTGGTCGAGTAGTACTTACGTATATATCTTCCGAAGAATGGATTGACCTTGTCATCGTCGCATTCGAAATAAAGAGCCCTCTTCGTGCTCTCCTGCTGGACCGGATTGTGGAGCTCCACATTCTGTTTCTTAATCGTGAAGTCATCTGGAACGAGTGCCCTGAGCCGCTTGAGCTCATCCAGCTCCAGGTCCTCTTTCTCCTTCAACTTATTCAACCGGGCCGCATATTCTGCGACATATTCCTCGAGCTCCTTGCTCAACTTGAGCTTGGCTTGTATCTCATCCAGCTGTTCTATCGCCTCGCGGATGCGGCGCTTCTCATCGGTCTCCTTTTTCAGCTTCTCAATCTCGTGATTCAATTTGGAGATGTCGAGGTTGACGTTCGACAGCTCGGTGCGAAGCGGAACAGGTGCGCTCATCCCGAGCGTGTGCAGGACGATGATCGCGATCATGAAGACCAGCACACCGACGGTGCAGGCCAAGATGTCGAGAAATGAGAAACTGAAGAAGCCAACCTCTGAGGACCTTCGAGAGCGCGCCATCTATGGAGTTGCCTCAGTTTCCTTGTTCACGAGAAAAAGAGCTCCCACTCATTCAGAACAGGCTCATATCCGACCTTGAACTCCGAATTCTCGGAGATGGCTCGCAGTGATTCGAATGTCGCGATCCCCGATGGCCTGATCAGGAAGACCACGTAGTTGCCGTGTTTGGGAACTCCAGCATGCTCGAGCCATTCATCGAGCGATTTTTCCTCGATATTCTTGTCAGCCATTGTGACCGATTTGCCTGCGGGCCAGACAACCGCCTCGTTCTCCCGGCATTCGATGTAAATCGGGAGTGTCTCGACAGACCCGGCGTGCTTCACCTCCGCAACCACCGACCTACTGGCTTTGATCATGGTCGCTTTCTTGCGGAGTTCATCGAGTTCGGACTCTCGGACCTGATCGGTCGTGTCCTCCTTGACAAGGCGCATCTCGAACTCTTTTTCCTTCTTCTCTAGCGCGGCGACCTTTTGCCTCAATTCCTCGAGCTCACGCCTTCGGTCCTTCAGCTCCGGGATTTTCCTATTTGCTAGAAACTCCCGGTCCTTCAGGAGCTGCTCTTTAAGCCTCTCCATCTGTTCCTTCTTCAGCTCCAGCTTGTCCTTGCTCCCGAGGATCTCATCTTCGATCTGGCTGGTGTCAACGAGGTCCTTGCTGTGCGCGATGAAGATGAAGAGAATGAAGGCCAACGCGCCGATAATGCATGACAAGACGGCCATGAATGGGAAATGCAGAATATCGACCTGACCCGATCCAGTTCTCTTGGGTTTACCCACGGATCACCAGGACCTTCCGATAAAGGGCCGCCTGCTAAGTTCGGCGAGGAGTTCCATTATGTCAGACCACTCTTACTTCTTAAGTCGCACTTGGACGCATCTCGATGTCGTCACCTGGGATAATTTGCGACGACACCTATATTCCCTAAACAGATTGCATGAGCTCAAGGTTGCCTCAGTTACCATTTCTGGGGCAGAGATGCTCGATCCGAGATCGACTTGAACTATTCAATCGAGCCTGACAACCTAACCTATGATCCTGCAATTTCTGATTTCGTCGATTAGGGAGATTGAAGCGTGGTTAAAGGGAGCAGTTTCTATACTATCGAATGGCTCGCTGAAGGCATTAGCATGCTCGATCAGCGAATTCTGCCGGAAAAGGAGATATACAACCTCTACGACGACTACGAAGGCGTCGCAGATGCAATCAAGACCATGGTCATTCGCGGCGCACCTGCGATAGGAGTCGCGGCCGCGATGGGGATCGCGATCGCGGCAGAGAAAGCAAATGTGGGGAGCTTCGACGAGCTATCAGATGCCTTGAAGCCCGCCTTCGAGCTGATCGCCTCCACCAGGCCGACGGCGGTGAACCTTTTCTGGGCGCTCGACCGTATGAGGAACAGGCTCTCGGAGCTACAGGACAGCGGGGTGAATGAGGCGAAGGCCGCACTCGTGAGCGAGGCGCTTGCAATCCGAAGGGACGATGTCGAGATCAACAGAGCAATGGGCAGATATGGAGCGGAGTTCATAAACGATGGTGACACGGTCTTGACTCACTGCAACGCCGGCGCGCTCGCCACAGCGGGATACGGAACAGCACTCGGAGTAATCAGGGCAGCGGTCGAAGCAGGGAAGATGATTGACGTCCTCGCGGACGAGACCAGGCCCTTCCTGCAGGGCGCGAGGCTCACAGCGTGGGAGCTGCACAAGGATGGCATACCCGTAACCCTCATCACCGACAACATGGCAGGTGCGATGATGGCGAAGGGGATGGTCCAGAAGATCGTCGTCGGAGCGGACAGGATCGCTGCCAATGGAGATGTAGCGAACAAGATCGGGACCTATTCCGTCGCGGTCCTCGCGAAACGCCACGGCATTCCGTTTTTTGTTGCCGCTCCGCTTAGCACGATCGATAGAACGCTCGCCGATGGCTCCGGAATCCCAATCGAGGAACGCTCGCCGGATGAGGTCACGCATATCGGTGGATACCGGATCGTCCCCAAGGGCGTGCCAGTAAAGAACCCAGCTTTTGACGTTACCCCAAATGAACTCGTCTCCGCCATATTCACCGAAAAAGGCGTAGCCAGGGCGGATTACAGGGAGACCATCGCCGGATTATTCGAGAATTGAGAATCAGACACTAATTGACACGAATCAACACGAACAGAGAAAATCAGGACGGCGACAGTCTGCTCTATGTCCATAGAGCCCATGATGTCCATATTGTCCATCCAGCATTCTATCTCAATAAGGAATAGACCATGAAGGTAGGTATAATCGCTGACACGCATGACTATCTGCCCAATATCGATAAGGCAGTGTCGCTATTCAATGAGCGGAAGGTCGAGCATATCATTCATGCGGGTGACATAGTCTCGCCATTCACCGCGAACATATTCCGGAAGCTGAGGGCGCCGATGAAGGCGGTCTTTGGCAACAACGATGGCGACAAGCTCTTTCTCGCCAAGTCGTTCGAAGGTATTGCCGAATTCCACGAGCGGTATCTTACCCTCGAGCTTCAGGGCAAGCGGATTCTGGTCTTCCATCAGCCCGACTTCATAGAGTCGGTCTCGAGGTCGCGCGACTACGACGTGGTAATCCACGGCCACACACACAAAATGCGAGTGGATAACCGCGAGGCGCTATTGATCAATCCTGGCGAATGCTGCGGCTACCTCACCAATCGCGCTTCCGTTGTTATCCTCGATCTGAATACAATGAACGTAGAGGTCCTCGAACTCCCAGCCTAGCGATCAATACATTCCATCTGGGAGTCAGCATATCGCTGCGCTCGGAAGATAAACGCCGATGCGCTGCACCCGGGGAGCGAACCGATGATCGAAGTTGGCACAACCTCCTGTTTTCGGGTGTTGACATGGCAGTTTAATAGGGCAGTATTCTCGCCACATAGCACGAAATGACCGGCTGCTCCTAAGAATCTGTGCAATGAAGAAGTCAGTTGATGTGATGTAGATGCACGTGCTAACACGTGTTCTCAGCGGAAATAAG
>JAFGIT010000406.1 GCA_016929465.1 Candidatus Coatesiibacteriota bacterium
GACGGATGTCACCGATAGGACTCTCGTCTCGGGCCCCGGATGGAACATCATGGCCGCTTCAAGACCTTCGAGTCTCCCGCTCTTCATCAAGGAGAGCTTGCCTCCGAATGTCTCCTCGGCTGGGGAGCCAATGACCCAGACCTCTCCTCTGCCCGACTCGGACGCCTCTGTTAGGGCGAGCCCTGCCACAAGGCTCGCCGCCGCAATCAGATTATGTCCACATGCGTGGCCGAGTCCGGGGAGAGCATCATACTCGCAGAAGAAGCCTATTCTGGGCGATCCCCCGCCATTGAGTGCTCGCTTCCCTACGAAGGCAGTTGGAAGCCCCGGGATACGGACGTCCACTTCAAAGCCAACCTGTGAGAGCTGGTCTGCGAGCATCGAGCACGCGCAGCTCTCCTGACCGGAAAGCTCGGGGTGCTCAAAGAGCTCCTTTGCGACTTGAACCAGTATCGGGTCAAGCCGCAAAAGCTCCTTCTTCAGCCTCTCCTCACACGGAGAAGGCGAAGAGTTTTTCTGAGACATCGGTCAATGCTCTAAATCTTCCTCGACTGAAGGAGTCAAAGCCTCATCAGCCTCGGCATCGGTAGTATCGACTTCCTCGTTGCTTCCCATCTCGACGTCATCCGAAGGCGTTTCCCCGCAATGCTCATCTTGCCCGGTTTCTTCGCTCTTCAGATGACGGGAGTCGTCAGAATCGAAGCCACGCATCTCACCGTCATTCTTCAGGTCATCCGCTACGGAATTTGGCATATCCCCGGAGTAATCATCAGCCGAGCCGCTGCCTGAATCGGAGTCCCCGAGAATGTCATCTCCCAGGAAGAGCTCGTCATCATCCCGCTCCAATTGCTCACGCATCGCCTCCGCTCGGACCTCGAGTTCAGCCCTCAGGAGGTCCAATCTCGCCTCGTTGTTATCGAACCGTGCATTGATCGCGGCGACCGAGGACGACATCTTGGCTTGCTGCTTCTCGACCATGTCTTTGAGTGCTTCTATCTCCCTAGCATTCTCGAGCTGCAACCTGACGTGCTCTCTCACTAATTGGGTGCAGAGCCGTACCAGATAGCTGTTCACTCGATTCTGCCTGATGACGATGAAGTCCGTGTATAGCCTCACAAATCTCCTTAATATGCGTTTGAGCAGCAGTAATGGAGCTGCGACCAACCCAGCACGATGAGAGGTGATTGTGTAGTCTGCCTTCAGATTCCAGTCGTCGCCGGCCATGATCTGAAGCACCTCATCATTTACCACCGCTGCTTTCACAAACTCGACTGCGAGCGCCTCCCGAGATTCACCCTCACTCCTTCGATTGCCGGAAGGCTTTGTGGTATCAATTATTCCCGCTGCCGGGGGACCGTGGAATTCGTGGTCCAGTTCGAGAGCACGCTTCGACAGCCGCTCCATGATCCGATCCACGCTTATCTCATCATCTTTGACCGCTACGACATCCACTCGAGACTTCTGTGAAGGAGCCTGTTGCTCCTGCGGCCTTTGCCCTCCCCTGGAAGGACGCCTCCTCCTAGGCTGCTGCCCCGTTGCTGGGCGTCCAGATTTCTGATGCTCTGGACGTGGTCCGTCGCCACCTGGCCTTCCGCCACGACGCCTATCGCTGCGTGGTTTATCAGCGCTCTGCGGCGCCGCGTCGCTCTGGCCCGGTTTCTGCTGGCTTGGACGCGGTCTTCTTCTCCTGGAGGACGATCGTCTTCGACCATCCGAGGGAGTCTGCTGAGAACCTCGCTGGTTCGATGGTTGTCTCTCTTTTGATTCCTTTTTTGTCTCGCTGCTTTCTTTCTTCGGCTCTTCCATCGTGTCTCCGTTTGATTGCCTGTCTCTAATTGGAAAGCTCGATGCGGAAGAATCTGCGCTTGCCGACTTTCAGCGTCATGCCGGATTCTATCTTAACATCCGGCGCATCTGCATCCACCCGAGCGCCGTCGAGCTGAACCGCGCCCTGCTGAACAAGCCCGATTGCGTTCGAGTTGCTGCTCGCGGCATTCGCGAGTTTGAGCAGCTTAACGATCCAGATTCTGCCTTCCTCGAGCTCATCTCTCTTTAGCTCGAGGACGGGCATTTCGTCCGGTAGATCCCTTTTGCTGAATATCTGCTCGAACTCCGAGCCGGCCTTATCTGCGGCATCGTCTCCGTGATAGAGAGAGACCAAGTGCCTGGCCAGCTGGAATTTGACGTCGCGAGGATTGGCGGAGCCGTCTGAAAGCGAGCGTTCGAAGCGCTCCACCTCGTCTGCCTCGAATTCGGAGGCAAGTCTGAGATATTCACCTATCAGGTTGTCGGGTATCGACATCGTCTTGCCGAATATCTCTGAGGGGCTTTCCGCGATTCCGATATAATTCCCAATACTCTTCGACATGCGCACAGAACCGCAAGTGCCTGTGAGAATCGGTGCGAGCAGTCCTATCTGGCGCTCCTGCCCCATATTCTCCTGCAATTGCCTTCCCATTAAAATGTTGAAAGTCTGCTCCGTGGCTCCCAGCTCCACATCAGCACGAACCATTACCGAGTCATAGGCCTGCATAATTGGATACATGACCTCATGAAGGCTTATCGGTAGGTTCTTTGAAAACCTATTAGCAAAGTCATCCCGCTCCAATAGACGGGCGACTGTAAATCGAGAGGTCAGCCTCAATACCTCTCCGAAGCTCAGCTTCTTGAACCAATCTCCGTTGTGGACTATCTCCGTTCTCTCGGGATCGAGTATCTTGAATACCTGTTCCCGATAGGTGGCAGCGTTATGCTCGATCTCTTCATAGGAGAGCTGGGGTCGAGTCTTGCTTCTGCCCGTCGGATCGCCGACTAATGCGGTGTAGTCCCCGATGATAAGTACACCTGTGTGACCCAGGTCTTGAAATGCCCGCATCTTCCGTAGGACGACAGTGTGTCCCAGGTGGATGTCCGGGGCGGTTGGATCGACTCCGAGTTTCACTCTGAGTGGGATACCGGTCTCTGCTGACCGCTGCAGTTTCTTGTGTAGTTCTTCTTTGGTATAGACCTCCGCTGTCCGAGCGTCCAGCAATTGCTCGAGCGCCAAATCAACATTCAAAATAGACTCTCCTACCTAACGACGCCCGATTGCTTTAGCTCTGTCAACTCTCTTGCCAACTCAACTTCCTTTGCCGTGTCCCCGCATGGAAGAGCACTAAGATACTCCTGATGTGTCTTATGGGCCTCCCTCATCAAGGACTTGTGTTTCAGGCAATCAACAAGCCTCATAAATCCTCGCTTGTCAATAACTTGTTCACAAAACGCTAGCTGAGTGATGAAATCCCGGTGTGCCGGATCGTCGAACCTATCCAATAACGCCGAAGGAACCATTTCTGTTCCCTTCTGATATGATTCTAGACAAATCATGAAGACCTCCCGCAGAAAAGGACTCGTTATCAGGTCCGGACTGACCGTCTCACTGGCGAGTCCCAACGCCTCGGTGTCGATCGCAACCAGCGTGACGAGGTCTCGTTCCTCAATGTTGAACTCCCTCTCCTTGAGTGCCGGGATTTCGTCCCCTATCCTCGGCTTTCTCGACAACTTGCCCAACTCAGCAAAGACCGCCTCTTGCTCTACACTTAGCTCATCTGCAAGCAATCGGACATAGTGGTTAACCTCAATCTGCGTTAGCTGTGTGAATGAAGGCAGCGCTTCCTTGAGAACGGCCAGTTTGCCCTCCACCTTTTTTATGTCATGCTTTCGCAAGGCCTCATTGATTAGAAACTCCGGAAAGGGAACAGCCTGCCGAAGCTCTTCCATTAGCCGAGTCCCGCCGACCTCCTTCACGTAGTCATCCGGATCGAATTCTCCCCCCGCCTTGAATGCGAGAGGCCTAAGTCCCTCACTGGTGAATAGGGCAAAGCTCCTGATCGAGGCGGTCGTTCCTGCACTATCCGAATCGAAGAAGACGACCGGCCTCTCGGTGTATCTCTTGATTAAGCCACATTGTTGAGGAGTGAGCGCAGTCCCACAGGTGGCGACCACGTTGTGAATTCCCGCTTCGAACAGCGCAATTACATCCATGTAACCCTCGACGAGGGTGACAAAACCCTCGCTTCGAACTGAATCCCTGGCCTGATTCAGGCCGTAGAGTATCCTCCCCTTCTGATAGACTGGCGATTCGGGTGAATTAAGGTACTTCGCCTCCTCGCGTTCTTCATCGCGGGAGACCTCCGATCCCAGGATCCTACCTCCGAAGCCCCGCACATTGCCGGAGATATCGATGATTGGGAACACTATCCTGGCTCGAAAGCGATCGTAGTAAGACCCTTGTTTGCTCTTCGCAACGAGCCCAAGCGCCATCAGAAGCTCGAGGTCAGAGGGCTTCGAGCCAAATGTCTTGCATATATCATCCCAACCGTCTCTGGCCCAACCGATCTGAAATGTCCTTATGGAATCGTCGCTGACACCTCGAGCTCTCAAGTATTCGAGTGCGCGAGCCCCGGTCTCATCATTAGCAAGATTCCGCTGGAAATGAGCAGCGACTTTTCGATTGATTTCGAGGAAATTCTGCCTCAAGCGGGCGCTTCTATCGGCCTCTTCCCCATCGACGGATTCCAGCGAGACTCCATATCGACTTGCCAGAGTGCGGACGGCCTCGACAAAGGTCATCCCGTTGATTTTCATCAGGAAGCCGAAGACATTGCCACTCTCTCCACATCCGAAACAGCGAAACATCTGTCGGCTTGGATTCACCATGAAGGAGGGCGTCTTCTCCTTATGGAATGGGCAGTTGGCCTTAAAGTTTTGGCCGGCGGGCCTCAGAGTCAGATACTCGGATATGACCTGCACGATATCAGCGCGGTCCCTCACCTCATCGATCTGGTTCTGAGAATAATATCCCCTGGGACTCAAGTCCTCACCCCCATCGGGCAGTCGCGCAAGAGCGCTTCCTCAATAAACAAGTATGCCGCCCCGGGCTGGAACCGAAGCGGCATAGCGAAGTAAATGGTCAATCAAGTATCAGATTACATGCCGGTGCTGCCAGAGGCTACTCGGTAATTGTTATCTCGATCCAGTATGGCTCCGAATCGTTGGCCCTTATGTCCGTGGCCCAGAAGTAGAACTTCCAGGGGCGATCAGGATTTGCTTTTGTATTCGGGTCAAGCCTGGAGTCTTTCTGAATGGTGAATATTCCATCACCGGCTACTTCATCGGGCGCGCCCCCAATGCCGGGGCCGTTGTCGCTCAGTTCATCGCCAAAGCCAATCCCATAGAAGACTTCACCAGGCAGGTAGCTGTCTCTCATCAGATTGCCATTGATCGGGCCAACAGTATGGTTCCAATCGGGGAATCCACCCAGATAGTGCTCAACTCTGCGCTGATATTCCTCGTTGCCGAAGTCGGGGTCCTGGAAACCACCTGAAACTCGCATGATCTGATCACTGCCATGAGGATCCTCTTCTGTCGCATCCGGATGATGCACCAAAACCTCGAAGATTACTGGCTCAGCTACTCTCTTGGAAAGCATATACGGCTCCTGGAGTATGGTGACTCCTTGCTTCACCGTCACGCTGAGTATTTTCGGACGATAATCGTCTGGGTCACTACCTTCCGTCTTCTTGTGGCAGGACATAATCGTAAATGATGATATTAGACCGATAATGGCTACTAGGATTACGGCTTTACGCTTCATTGGTTCAAAAAGCTCCCTTCAAACAACCAAATGCATTATGTGCAGTTTCCGAAACTCTCAAATCAAATTTCCCCATAGATGATATTGCAAGCGAGGCTCAAGTCAAGGCCTTTTCTAGATCATCTTCGTTGTGAAGCGCCCCATCGCCCTGAATTTCTTGAATCTTGCTTCGAGCAGCTCGTCCATATCCATGCCGCAGATGCGGTCAAGTCCAGCCTCGAGCCTGTCCGCGAGAAGTGATGCTGCAAGTTCAGGATCACGATGTGCGCCTCCGAGAGGCTCCTTTACGACTTCGTCTATTATTCCCAGCTCGTGCAGTTCGAGTGATGTGATCTTGAGCGCCTCGGCAGCCTCCGGGCCTCTCTTTCCATCTCTAAACAAAATCGCAGCGCAACCTTCCGGTGGAATTACAGAATAGATCGCATTCTCCTGCATCATCACCCAATCGCCCAACCCCAGGCCCAAAGCCCCACCGCTACCTCCTTCGCCGGTCACGACCACTTCGATCGGCGTCCTGAGTATCGACATCTCGTAGATGTTGCGGGCAATTGCCTCCGCCTGGCCTCGTTCTTCAGCACCGATTCCCGGATAGGCTGCCGGTGTGTCAACAACACATATAACCGGCTTCTTGAATTTCTCAGCAATTCTCATGATTCGGAGGGCCTTTCTGTATCCCTCGGGGTGCGACATCCCGAAATTACGGAATATCCGCTCGTGCAGGTCTCGCCCTTTCTGCTGTCCGATCAAGACGACCTTTCTGCCGCGAAAAACCGCCAGGCCAGCAACGATAGCAGGATCATCTCTGAAGAGCCTGTCACCGTGCAGCTCCGTGAATTCATCCATGATCCTCCCAATATAGTCCAGAGTATAGGGACGGTCCTTGTGACGTGCGAGCCTGGTTCTCTGCCAAGCGGAGAGGTTCGAGAAAGTGTCTGAATAGAGCTTCTTCAGCTTCTTCTCATAC
>JAFGIT010000407.1 GCA_016929465.1 Candidatus Coatesiibacteriota bacterium
CGCGACAAACTCCAGCTCGCAGTTACGAGTAGCGTTCTCAATCGGAAAGATCTCCTCGAAGATGGCTTGAGCACCAGATGAGTCTCGCCTATCGGGAGGAACTTCCCGCTGTAAAAACTGATCAAACGACTCCGTCTGAACCGCGAGAAGCGAAGGAACATCCATTGCGCTCCTGGTCTTGACGAAGGTCCGCCGAATGTCAACCGGCTTGCTAGCCGATATCATCAAATACCTCCCAATTACTGGATTACGACGGTACCGCCTGCCTCTTCGATGACCTTCTTGAACTCTTCAGCCTCTTCCTTTGTTACGCCCTCTTTCACCTTAGAAGGCGCTGCTTCTACAAGTTCCTTGCTCTCCTTGAGGCCCAGGTTTATCAGGCCACGGATCGCCTTGATGACATGGATTTTCTTCTCGCCAAACGACTGCAAGACCACGTCGAATTCCGTCTTTTCTTCCGCAGCCGCAGCTGCCTCAGGTGCGGCTCCAGCCGCCGGAGCGCCTGCTGCCATGAATGCTGAAGCGCTGACGCCAAAACGTTCTTCGAGTTCCTTTACCATGTTGGACAAATCCTTCACGGTCATGTTCTCGATGAACTCAACCACCTGCTCAGTTGTCAAATCTGCCATGCAATTCCTCCGGTCATAGCAAAAATGGGTGCTACGCCCCGGGACCTCGAAACATATTCCTACGAGGCTCCGGTATCGCCACCCTCCTTCTTTTTCTTGATCGCGTCTAAGGTTCTAACAAGCCCGGATATGGGGCTGTTCAATGCAAATAAAAGCCTGGTAATGGGCGACTGCAATGCACCCATGAACTTGGCAATCAATTCCGATTTGCCCGGTAATTTCGCTATCGCTTCTACATCCGCCGCGGATGCGTACTCCCCATCAACAAAGCCGCCTTTGATCTTGAGATTATTGAGATTCTTAGTGGCCTCGAAGAGCAGCTTCACGCTCTCCAATGAGCCGTCATAGCCAATTCCAAGAGCAGTCGGGCCGGCGAGGTCAGAGGAGAGACACTCCATCGGTGTACCTGCGATAACCCGCTTTATGAGTTTGTTCTTGGCTACTATGTAATCTACATTCTTCCCTCTGGCCTTGTTTCGAAGCTCGGTAACCTCTGCTACCGAGATTCCTGAGAAATCCACGAGCACTATAGATTGAGCGGTTGAGAAGCGCTCGGCCAAATCCCTGACGACTTCTCTCTTATATCCTATTCCTCGGCCCATCTTCTAACTCAGCCCTTCAGAGATGCTGTTATTTGAGTCGAATCGATCTTCACGCCCGGTCCCATCGTGGTGGATACGGTCAAGCTCTTCAGGTATCGACCCTTACTCGCTACTGGTTTCGCTCTCATTAGATTATCCAAGAATACCTTTGCATTCTCGACAAGGCGCTCCTTGCCGAAATCTCGCTTCCCTATCGGGACATGGACATTTGCGGTCCTGTCAACCTTGAACTCGATCTTCCCCGCCTTGAGTTCCTTTACGACCCTCTCTACGTCAAAGGTAACGGTCTCGGTCTTCGGCGAGGGCATAAGGCGTCGCGGCCCCAGAACTCGACCTAGTTTCCCCACTTGTCCCATCATATCAGGAGTCGCGACTACTGCGTCGAACTCCAGCCAACCTTCCTGGACCTTCTTAACGAAGTCATCGCTGCCAACGTAGTCCGCACCAGCGGCCTTGGCCTCCTTCTCCTTCTCGCCCTTCGCAAAGACTAGAACTCGAACCTCCCTGCCTGTTCCATGAGGGAGATTCACAGTCCCTCGCACCATTTGATCGGCGTGTCTCGGATCAACTCCGAGCCTGGCCGCGAGGTCCACTGTCTCATCGAACTTCGCGAAAGACATGCTGCAGGCCAGCTCTATGGCTTCTTCCAGTGAATAATTGGTTTGACGGTCGAATTTTGCCGCCGCCTCCAAATATTTCCTGCCATGTCTTGTCATCGTTGCTCTTCTCTTAAAAACAAATAAGGTTTCCGCAGATCCGCTAATCCACTACCTCTATACCCATGCTCTTTGCCGTGCCGGCGAGTATTTTGACAGCGCCGTCCACGTCCACAGCATTGAGGTCGGGCATCTTCTGCTTTGCCAATTCCTCTAACTGAGCCCTGGTCAGTTTTGCGACCTTCTTTTTGTTCGGCTCTGGAGATCCTTTAGCAAGGCCGGCCGCTCGCTTCAGCAGAAAGCCTGCCGGTGGATTCTTCGTAATGAAACTAAATGACCGGTCCTTAAAGATGGTAATAATCACAGGTATGATCACACCACGTTGATCCTTGGTCCGGTCGTTGAATTGCTTGCAGAACTCCATCGGGGGCACTCGATACTGTCCGAGTGCAGTTCCGACAGGTGGCGATGGTGTCGCTGCTCCGCCCTCTATCTGCAATCTGAGCCTGGCGACAACCTCTTTAGCCATCGCAGCTAGCCTCCTTCAATCTAACTACTCCTCCTCGTCCGTGAGCTCGACCTGATCGAAAGCGAGCTCAACCGGAATGGGACGTCCGAATATGCCAACTGTAACTTTCAGTCTTTTTCTATCGGCAGAGACATCTTCAACAGCGCCGGTGAACGGGGCGAACAAGCCCTCAACGATCTTCACTCTATCGCCGACGTTGAACGGCACCTCTCGCACGCCGGCCTGTTGGCGCTCTTCCTTGCCTCTCTCTATGGCGGCAATCTCTTCCGCCGTGAATCTCTGCGGCTCATCGCCGGACTTCACGAAACCGATCACCTTCGGTGCCTCCGTACAGAGCCTGACCACATCAGGTGTCAGCTCCATGAGCAGGAAAACGTAGCCCGGAAACAACGGTCGCTCGCGCTTCGTTTCCCTTCCATCAGCTCTTCTGGTGCGGATCTGCTCAGTAGGCACATATATGCGTGCTATCTTGCCCTCGAGCTCTTGCTGGGTCTCACTCAGGAAAGTCAGTGTCTTCTTGACTGACTTCTCAAATCCGGAATAGGTGTGAACCGCATACCACCCTAACTTGGTGTTCTTGTGCTCAGTGGCCTTGATGGGCTGCTGTCTCTCATCCTCGGCCTCATGGCGCTCCGAATCCGATTCGGGCATCACAAGGCCGTTGTCATCCGGTGTAGCCTCAGCCTCCGGAGACTGCCCATCCTCATCCGTCAAGAATATCGCCGCAGAAGTCAATTCCTATCGTTCCTTACTTGAGTACGAATTGAAGTATCAGTGCCAGCACGTTGTCAATTAAGCCGAGATAGGCGGAAATAATTAACGTCGCAATGATCACGACCGCCGTCGCAGATATAATCTGGTCCTTGTTCGGCCATGTTACACGCTTTAGCTCGAGATGCACATCCCGGAAAAAGGTAATGATCCTACTCATCTGAAACCTACGCTATCCTCTAAATGCTCGACTGACCGTGCGAATGGCAGGCCAGGAGGGATTCGAACCCCCAGCCCCCGGATTTGGAGTCCGGTGCTCTAGCC
>JAFGIT010000408.1 GCA_016929465.1 Candidatus Coatesiibacteriota bacterium
CTCTGTCGCTCTCCGCGAGCCGGACCCGCATGTCGTATTCATCGCCTCCGACGCGGAACCTGGTCGCGACCTCGCCAAGCGCGGCGTTTCTGACATAATCCGCGACGCGAGAGACCGAGAGCCCATGCTGCGCTGCCTTGTCTCGATCGATCTCGATTACAAGCTCCGGCTTGCCCTCCTTGAGGCTTAGGTCGGCATCTCTCGTCCCCGGGACTTTTTTGACCACTTCCAGGATACGTTCGCCGTAGGTCTTGAGCACGTCAAGGTCTTTACCGAATACCCGGATAGCGACGTCGGATTGATCTCCGCCGGCGCGGGTCTCTCCCGGTCCGAAGCCCATGAAGCTGAACGAGGAGCCTTTTATCGTGGGCAGGTTCTTCCGTATCTCATCCTGTATCTGATCACTCGTCTTCGTTCGGATTTCAGCGTCGTCGAGCCGGATGAAGAGCATCCCGGCGTTGACATCCTCCGCACCTGGTCCCCTTCCGTGCTCATTGGGCCCGACGAAGGCGAGGACTCCCTCTACGCCGTCTATGTTCTTTATCATCGCTTCGATCTCGTCTGAGATTTTGCCAGTCTGCTCGAGTGTCGTCCCGACGGGCAGCTTGAAGTTCATTATGAGCATGGGGTAGTCGCTGGAGGGCATGAATTCAAAGCCGAGCATCGTGGCCCCGAAGATGGCGAGGACAAATGCCCCGAACACGGCGAGCAGTACCTTCTTCCGATTATTGAGCGCTTTTCTTAGCAGTTTCTCATATATGGCCTTGGGTCTATCGAAGCTCCCCGCAGCATAGCCCGAGATTCCCCGCTTGAATAGAATAGAAGCGATCATCGGGACGATCGTGGTCGCCACGATGAGTGAGGAGAGCAGGGCGAGGCAGACGGTAAGCGCCATCGGCCTGGAGAACTGCCCGGCTACACCCTTGATGAGCGCCATCGGCAGGAAGACCGCGATCGTTGTAAAGGTCGATGCCGTGATCGCGAGCGCGACCTGTGAGGCTCCGCTCTTAGAAGCCTCGCTTGCGCTCTTTTTCTGCTCTATATAGCGGAAGATGTTCTCGATGACGACGACCGCGTTATCGACGAGCATCCCTGCGCCGAGCGCGAAGCCGACGAGTGTCATCAGGTTAAAGGTGTAATCGAGCCAATACATGCCAATGAATGCGGTGGTGATCGAGATGGGCATAGCTATTGCAACGGTTAGCGTTGGCCGCCATCTGCGCAGGAATAGGAGCAGAAATAAGAGTGCCAAACCGGCTCCGACAAGGGCGTCTGATAGCGTCCTGTTGACCGTCGACTCGATGAATATGGCGTGGTCCAGTAGGTTCGACATCTTGATGTCTTCGGGCATGATGTCCTTCAGCTCATCAAGTGCTTTATATACCCGCTTGACGACCGAATATGTATTGACCCCCGACTGCTTGAGTATCGCGATCATGACGCAGTCTTCGCCATTAAGGCGGTTGTAATTACGGATTTCCTTGTGTGTATCTTCGACCTTCGCGACGTCGGATACTCTGACCGGCACACCATTCTTGACCGCTATAACCGTGCTCTTGATCGGCTCCAAACTCTTGTATTCGCCGAGGGTCCGAATCAGGTATTCAGTGTAATCGCGTGGCACGTGACCGCCGGAGATGTTGACGTTCTCCCTTCTGAGTGTGGCGATTACGTCATCCAGCGAGATGTTATAGGACTTCAGCTTCTCTTCATCTACCGTGATGTTGATTTCTCGCTCGAGGCCACCCATAACGAAAGCTATGGCAACGCCCTGAAGTCTCTCAAGATAGGGCGAGACGACGTCCTCGAGGTACTTGCGAAGCTCCATCGTGCTTGACATGCCCGTCACGCCGAGAACCAAAACCGGCTGGTCGTTCGGGTCGTATTTCAGGACGAGTGGATCGTCTGCGTCATCAGGAAGGAATTCGGCCATCATGCTCACTCGATCGCGGACTTCCTGGGCGGCGAAGTCGAGATTCGCGTCCCAGTTGAATTCTACCATGACCATTGATCTACCCTCGCTCGAGCTGGAGAACACTTTCTTGACGTTTTCCGCTCGGCTGACCGCCTCCTCGATGTTCATAGTTACGGTTTCTTCGACCTCTTCGGAGGCGACGCCCTCATACGTCGTCATAACCGCGACCAGCGGATAGTCGATGTCGGGGAGAAGGTCCAGCCCTATCTGGAAGAAGGCGACCGTGCCAAAAAGCACGACTATGAGAATGAACATGCTTATCGCGACAGGTCTATCGACTGAGAAATTGGCCAGTTTCATTGTTAGCCTCTTGTCCCTTTAATTGTCACTTCCTGACCATCGGTGAGCGCCCAGTTGCCCTCGATAATTACCTGTTCTTCCGGCTCGAGGCCCGAGATGATCTCGACGTTGCCGTTGTCTGCAGCGCCAACGACGATCCGTCGCTCTTTCGCGACCGATTTTTCGGCAACGTAAAGCAGTCGCTTTCCCTCAACGGTGACAAGCGCCTTGCTCGGAACGATGAGCGCGTCGTCTTTGATTCCCGTAATCAGCGTCACCCTGGCGAACATGCCGGAGTTCAGGAAGTAATCCGGGTCGTCGTTATCTACCTGGATCTGGACGTTATATGACCTGTTGTTGGCATCTACGCGGGGATTTACAGTTATGACCTCTCCTGTAAAGCTCTTTCCGGGGAACGCATCGAGCGTAACTCTGGCGCTCTGCCCCACGCTGACCTTACCTGAGTTCTCCTCCGGAATGCCGACATCTATCTTGACGGTCGAGAGGTCCATCAGCCAAACGAGTGGCGGCCCGCCCGCACCTACAAATTCACCCTCATTCGTCATCTTGCCTACTACCACACCGGAAAATGGCGCCCGGATTATGCTGTCGGATAGCTGTTGCTTGACTGAATCGAGCCGTGCATTGGCCTGGGCGAGGCCAGCCTGCGCAAGTGTCAGTTTGTCCGCTGCGACGCGTTTTGCCGTGTCCACATCCTCGAAGCTCTGCTCCGACACAGCGCTCTGGTTGCGTAGCTTCAGAAACCGCTCATAGTCGCGGTTGGCTTTCTCGAGAGACACCTTTGCGACTGATGCCGATGCCCTGGCGTTCTTCACTGCCGCTTCCGCCTCCTGAACGGCGAGCTTGAAATCGGTCTGCTCCAAGACTACGAGTTCATGGTCCTTTTCGACCTTATCGCCCTCATCCACATTGACCTTAGCTACGCGACCAGGGACCTTGGTGCCCAGTTTAGCCTCCTGCGCTGCCTTTACAACTCCGGTGACCTGGATAGTCGTTTGAATCGGGCCCAGCTCCGCAGTCTGAACCTTTACCTCTACAGGAGCGGCTTTCCTGTTATTGTTTCCATTTTGGTTTTCTGCGCCCCTATCGCACGCCTGCGTAAATAGCAGTAGCGAGACTGCACAGACAACCATTGCTAGCCTGATGTATTTCATTGCCAAAAAGTCTCCCAAATAGCGGTAGCACCCCAGGGGGCAGTCAACCAAATTTCTATTTGCTAATTAATTAGCCCTCTTTGCCGACTTCATAGCGGACAGAGACCAATTCCCCAATCGGCCTCCCAATCGACCGCAGAAGGCGCGCGATCGCCACGTCGTGATCGTATAGCGCCGAATAGTAGCTCATTCTCGCATTTGCTAGCAGAACCTCCGCGTCGAGCACCTCAGTGATGGTCGCGATGCTCTGAGCGTAGCGTTCTTTGCTCATGCGGACATTCTCCTCTGCCTGCACGATGGCTCGCCTGGTCACATCGATGAGCTTTTGCGACTCCTCGACGGACAGATAAGCCTGCGTGACCTCGAGAAGAATCCCGTCCTCCATGAGATTCAACTGGTATCGAGCGCTGTTCGTGCTCGCCTTGGCCTGGTCGAAGTCGAACTTCTGCTTTCCCCATTGCCAGATGTCCCAGCTCGCGACGAGAGATACACTCCAGTCCTCGTCACGGTCCCATGAAAGAGGCTTCTTAGTCAGGTTCTTCTCATAAACGCCGCTGATCTGGGGGAAGAAGGTGCTTCGTATCGCCTTCTCGGCCGATCTCGATATGTCGATGGAATCTCGCATGGCCACGAGCTCCGGCCTTTCGTTCAGCGCGGCTTCCATGCATGCAGAGAGCGTCATGTCGAAAGGCAGCGGGAGATGCGTCTCAACGAGTTCGACAGGTGATGAGATCTCCCGGCCCAGCGCATTATTGAATGCGGACTTCGCTGTCTCAACTGCGTTGAAGGCCTTTATTACCCCCTGTTGCGATTCGGCGTATCGAACATCGGCTTGCAGGAAATCGACCTTCGCGACCACGCCGGCCTTGTAGAAGCTATCAGCAGTCCGCCTGTGAGCCGCCATTGCAGTCTCTGTTAGCTCCGCCACGCCGAGAATCTGCTGCGCCTGCAATACTGAATAGTAGGCCTGTGCGACACCAAGCGCGACATCCTGCTTCGTCCCCTCTAGCTGCTCCTCGGCAACTGCAACACCACCGGAGGCCTGCTTGCGAGAGTAGTAGATCGCGCCGCCCATGAAGAGAGGCTGGACAACTTGAAGGCCGACAGAATACTGATACTTTTTCATGACGGGGGTCGTCATTGTCTGAGGGCCCGTCCCGAAGTCGAGGGTCGTCGACTGATAGCGGTCGTGGTCCAGGCGGGTGTAATGCCCACTTACCGTGCCGGTCGGCAGAAATCCGGTCGTGGCCGACTTGAGCTGAGATTGCGCAGCCTGCAGGGAAGCCTCGGCCTGATCGATCGCGGAATGGTTGGCGAGCGCTTCTTCAATGCTCTTCTGTAAGGTTAGAGGCTCCTCCCCTAAGACGGAGACCGGCGAGATCAGATACAGGGCTGCCGCCAGTAGGCTAACGCACGATATAATTCCTAATCTACTCATCATCTCTCCTTTTATATCCATTCAAAAATCGCTCAACGACAACAGGCCCGAAAGACAAAAGGTCAATCTGCCCCCCGGCCATGAACCACATGAGCACATAAGATAGACACATCAGGCGAAAGACTATGGCCAGCTCGGTCAGGTCAATATCTGCCACCAGTCCGGCTGCTCTCGCTTCCTTAAATATGGGAACAAGCAACTCGAGCGGTAGTATGCCGCCAGCACGAAGCCGCTCGTATAGATTCTCCTTTACCGCCCACGC
>JAFGIT010000409.1 GCA_016929465.1 Candidatus Coatesiibacteriota bacterium
AACGCCTATTGCATGACGGTATTTGACAAGCATCTATACATTGGGACCTTCAATGACTATTCTGGCTGCGAGGTCTGGCGCACCGATGGCTCTCTGAACGAGGGCGGCCCGGAGATGAACTGGGAGACGGTCAACTATGGAGGCTTCAAGTCATCTGGTTCGGGAGCAGCCAATATATGTGTTATGGATATGGTAGTATATAAGGACTCCCTGTATGCTGGGACTCATAACAGGTGCTGGGGGAGTGGATACACCACAGAGACTCAATGGAGTGCTGGTCGTATCTTCCGATTCGCGCCCAATCAAAATGATTCCAGAAACTGGGATCTAGTCTGGGACGGTGTTGTTAATCCAGGGGGAGACCCTCCCAAGTACGCCCTCGCCGCTAGATGCTTCACCGAATTTCAGAATAAATTATATGTTGGGCTATTTCATGACTCAGGCCATGACATATTTAATTCAGATGGTGGCTCATGGACGGGTGTCAGCAACATCGATGGGGAGAACGTTAGCGACGTCATTGATCTAATAAACTTCTGTGATACGAATGAAGATCCACCGACAAACCATATGTATGCCACGGCCGGACAGGGCACTTCACAGCTCGTTTGGCGCACCGCCGACGGGATGAACTGGGAAGAAAGAAGCGAAGTTGGCTTCGGCGATGAAAACAATGAGAGCCTATTCTGCTTTGGGACCTTTGGGAAAGCCCACGAGTTCAATGCTCTTTATGTAGGTACCTGGAACAACACTGACGAGGATGGAACTGGTACGGAAATCTGGCAAACGCCCAAGCCCGACAGCGATTGCACCTACATAACACTCACATCATTTGACGCAGCAGCGCAAAAAGACGGCTCAATTATGCTCCGATGGGAGACTGGCACCGAGCTCGGATCAGCCGGATTCCACCTTTATCGGAGCGAATCCCCGGACTTCCGCTCCTTCGAGAGAATTACCCAAAAAATGATACCAGCTAGAGGCTCAGCGGCCGAGGGTGCGGTCTATAGAGCGCTCGATAAGTCTGTCGAACCAGGCACGCTCTATTATTATTTCCTGGTGGAAATAGACGCCAACGGAAAGATGTCCACGTTTGGCCCCGTTCAGGCAAGGGCAAAAGTCCCCATCCCCGAAACATTCGAGATGTACTCCGCAATAATCCAGATGGATACAAACGGCGTCTGAGAGTTATCCTGATCCTCTCCATGCCGTATAGATGCGTCAGGCAATTCGAGCAAGGAGATCGAGAATTCGCGATTGCGAATAAGGGGAGTTCAAGTCCTATTTGGGCTCCAATGCCTTCAGCATGACATAGACCTCGTCTGATGGCCCAATGGTGTAATCCTCAACCTCCCCATCAGGCCTTCTAAGGCTAATCCTGCGTTGAAGCTCGGATGGAAGATTGCCGGGGTCGCTCTCAGCAGATATCTGCTCGGAAACCGACATAACATCTCCCAAGAGAGTCTTGCGTTCGCCCTGTCCCGCATACAACGACACGCCTGGCCTAAGATGGTCGAAGGCTCTCCTCCAACGAGAGAGCGGATTTGCCGGTCTTGGATTCCCGGCTCCATCTTTGCCATTCCCTCCTCCAACGGACAGCTGCCATCCATTGTTCATCCCTGCGCGGCTTCGCAGCTCATCGATCTCCTTCTGAAATATCTCATCCGAGGCGCGCATCTTGCGAATGTTGTCCGGCGCCTCGTCCACAATCTCCTTCAGCCAGCCCTCCATCCAGATTCGCTCCCGCTTCGCTTCTGAGGACGCGATATCCGGCTCATCCCTCGTCATCAAATTCAGGCCAAACGCCATCACTATCGAGATCGCGACTATCGCGCCAATAGCAGCATACATCGGTCCCAATTTGACTGACTGACTGGCATAGACGGGTCTTAGCCCTTCGCTCTTTCCGAATGCGAGTTCATCTGCCTTCAAGAGGTCAGCATCAGCGCTTGTCCGCAATAGGACTCCCCGTCTCTCACTCCAGGAATCTCGGAGTTTACTCCTGCGAACTACCATCAGGATTGCCGTGCCGATGACTGCACTAGAGAACAGGAACGAGGCTATGCTGGCAGGAAATAGCATCAGCCCCATCATGGATAGCATTGTAGCACAATGTCCGGAGATAAATGAGACCAGCACCACGCCGATAACGACATATAATCCCAGATGGCGAGATTGCTTATTCATCGAGGGTATTGAGGCGATCAATAAAACGAGCGCCGCGATCATCACCAGAATAGTGACGCCGATTAATCCGCGAGTCGCCACGACCGCGATGAGCACTATGAAAAATCCATAAATGGACCTCGTGAACGCATCGCGGGACAGAAATCCGCAGCAGCCGTTCGGCTTGCTCTTCCCTGCCTGACGACCGGTGTTGACATCGACCGTATCGCCAAATGGGCTGCTCTTCCCTGCTCCATCACGAAAGAACAAGGCCGAGGCGCCGATGCTCGCGATCATCGCTGGTGCGAATGCCCCGAGCATGCATACGATCGAGATCGAGAGACAACGCATCCGCAGAACGGAGGCCAGGGACGCCGCCATGACACTGGTTGCTATTGCGAGCAGGAGCGCCCCGGGTATCCTCGGACATGTGCTTGCAGTGGCCAAGAAAATCACAGAGAAGAGAACTGAGATACTCATCAAGGCGACGAGCCGGACTGCCCCTCCGAGCATATACATCGCCAGGATCGCCAGCAAGACCGCCGTGACTATCAGCGTCGAGTATTTCATCTCCTATGCAGCCTCAGGAAGGCATTTGCATCGATCATAAATCGCCCATCTCCCGATTCACTCGACGAGTTTTAATGGATCGCCACCATGATCATTCTGACTCTCGAGGATGCAAACGTCAACATTTCACGGCCCTCGGATACCATCTTGCTGGAACCGATGAGACGAAAAAACCTCCTCAATCGATGCGAAGAGGAGTAAATATTGACATTGGGGTGCCCATTGGCTAGCTTGTGATTTCTGCTTGGTTTTCTAATTCAATTGCTTCCTGGAGTATGGTGTTGTCCTTTGAATCGCGCAGGCTGAGTTTGCTCCCCCCCTATCTATTCGCACGACTTGATGCCCAAAAAAGAGAGGCACTTGCGGCTGGGGTCGATGTAATCGACTTCGGTGTCGGGGATCCCGACCTTCCGAGCCCGGACGAAGCGGTCGCGGCGCTTTGTGAAGCTGCAAAGCATAGCAAGAATCACCGCTATCCACCGTATAGAGGCACCCTCGAATTTCGAGAGGCGTGCGCGAGATGGCTTTTGACAAGACATGAGGTGCGGATCGATCCGGAGACTGAGGTCCTCGGGCTGATCGGCTCCAAGGAGGGCCTTGCCCATCTCGCTCTCGGCATCGTCAATTCGTCGGACGTTGTACTGTGTCCCGACCCGGGCTATCCCGTCTATCTTGCGTCAACAATTCTCGCCGGTGGAGAACCATTCAGAATCCCGCTGCTCGCGGAGCGCGGATTTCTGCCGGACCTATCCGCCGTTCCTCAGAAAATCGTGGAACGTGCGAGCCTGATGTTCCTGAATTACCCCAATAATCCGACGGGAGCGTGCGCAAGCGCGTCCTTCCTGAATGAAGCAGTTGGCTTTGCGAGAGCCAACGACATGGTCGTGTGCCATGATGCGGCTTACATAGATGTCGCCCTCGAAGGCCCGAAACAGAAGTGCATGCTGGCGACTTGCAGGGACAAATCGAACATAATAGAGCTCTTCTCCTTCTCCAAGACCTTCAATATGACGGGATGGCGCGTCGCGTTCGCCGCCGGTGATCCAGAGCTTATCTCCGCACTTGGAAAGGTGAAGACGAACCTCGACTCCGGTGCATTCATGCCGATACAAACGGCCGTGATCGAGGCGATGCAGAAGTGCGATGATTTCCCGAACAGGATGGGAGAGGTCTATAGAGAGCGGCGGGACATCCTCCTGCCCGCGCTCGCAAAGGCCGGAATTGATGCAAAGCCCCCTCGAGCTGCATTCTACGTGTGGGGCAGAATCCGGAAGGATATCGGCTCCGCGACGCTCGCTGAGCAGATACTCGCCAGATGCGGAATCCTCGCCGCCCCCGGCGTCGCTTTTGGCCGGCATGGCGAGGGATATCTGAGATTTTCATTGACGCTTTCAACCGAGCGTGTTCGTGAGGCTGCAGACAGGCTTTCGAGAGTAAGTTTCTAGGGAGATAGTGATGGTGGAGCCAAAGACCATAATGATTATAGGCGCCGGCATTCTTCAGCTGCCTGCCATTCGGCTTGCCAAGGAGATGGGGCTTATCACTATGGTTTCCGATATGAATCCCCGTGCGATCGGGATGAGATACGCGGATATACCGCTCATCGTGAGCACACGCGACATAGAGGGGACCGTTAGGGCGGCGAGGGATTACGCCACTCACCGCAAGATAGACGGGGTCATCACCGTCGGAACCGATGCCTCCAGGACGGTCGCGGCAGTTGCGAATGCCCTCGGGCTTCCCGGCAACAAGTTCGAGACGGCAGAAGTATCCACCAATAAGATCAAGATGCGGCGCCGGTTTCTCGAGCACAACGTCCCATCCCCCAATTTCAGGGGAGTGTGGACCCTGCAGGAAGCACACAGGGCAGCAGAGCAGCTCGGTTCGTGGCCTCTAGTGATGAAGCCCTCTGACAACATGGGCGCGAGAGGTGTCATGCAGGTCGACTCGATGGAAATAATCCCTGAAGCATTCCACAGAGCGAAGGAGGCCTCGCCGTCGGGTGAACTCATAATCGAGGAATTCATGGATGGTCCGGAGCTATCAATCGACGCTCTGGTCTTTGACGATGAAGTCAGATTCGTGGGAATTGCCGACAGAATCATCGGCTATCCTCCTTACTTCGTCGAACTGGGGCACACCATGCCGAGCACTCTCCCACAGGACAAAATTGATGAGGCATGCGAAGTGATGAGGAGGGGGATAGCGGCACTGGGCCTCACAGTCGGCGCCGCCAAGGGGGACATTAAGGTCACCTCAAAGGGCGTTATGATCGGCGAATTGGCTTCCAGGCTCTCCGGCGGCTTCATGTCGAGCCACACATACCCCCTCTCGACAGGCGTCAGCAGCATCAAGGCCGCGCTCGAGATCGCCCTTGGAATGAATCCAACCGATCTCGAACCCAAATTCAGCAAAGTAGCGGCGGAGAGGGCCGTTTTCTGTGAACCCGGGCAGGTCAGGAGGATATCCGGGATAGACGCGGCTCAGAAGGCGGAGGGCGTGGTCGATGTCGTCGTTCACGTCAGGCCGGGTGACTACGTACACCCGCCAACCTGCAACCTGGACAAACCGATGAACATAATCACGATAGCCGACACCCGCGAAGAGGCCGTCCGCCTAAATGATCAGGCAAGGGACATGATCTCGGTAGAGATCGGAAAGCCGGTAAAACTCACTCATAAGTTGCTACGCGACAACGCGAGGAAGCTCTTCGGCCTTGTTTGTAGGGCTTGCGAAGTCTGCGATGGCAAGGATTGTCCCACAGGCGTCCCCGGTATGGGTGCGGTCGGCACCGGAGACTCATTCAGGGCCAACCTGGACGCTCTGCGCGATTACAAGATAAACGTCCGCTCCATTCATTCTGTGAAGAAGGCGGACACATCATGCGAGCTATTCGGGACATCAATGTCCTGTCCCGTCCTTGCCGCGCCGCTTACAGGAACTAATCTGAACATGGGTGGCGCCCTGACAGAGGAGGAATATGCGAAAATAGTCGTCAGCGGATGCAAAAAGGCTGGGACAATAGGCGTCGTTGGCGACGGAGCACTCCCGAAGATGTATCACGCCGGACTCTCCGCAATCGCGGAGTGTGGGGGCTTCGGCATCCCCATCTTCAAACCGCGTGCGAAACTCGAGGATATCGTGGAACGTCTCGATGCTGCCGCTAAGGTCAACTGCATTGCAGTCGGCATCGATGTCGATGCTGCCGCCTTCCTCACGATGGATTTGATGCAGCAAGCCGTTGAGACGAAATCGGTCAAGCAGCTGAGGGAGATAGTCAGTGCGACCGACCTGCCGTTCATTGTGAAGGGGGTAATGACAGTTTGGGATGCCGTCGCTGCCGTCGAGGCGGGAGCTGCTGCGATCATCGTCTCGAACCACGGCGGACGTGTTCTAGATAACATGCCAGGGGCGCTTCACGTCCTTTCGGACATCGTCTCGGTTGTAAAGGACAAGGTCACGATTCTCGTTGATGGGGGGATCCGGTCCGGGGCCGATGTTCTGAAGTGCATCGCGCTCGGGGCCGACGCTGTCCTAATTGGGAGGCCCATTTCTGTTGCCGCTTTCGGAGCGGGAATTGAGGGCGTCGAATTCTATATGAACTCGATCCGAAGGGAACTCGAGAACTCCATGATACTGACGGGCTGCGCAACAATCGCGGATATCGGCAGAGATGTAATCTGCAGGACTTGATTAGATGCGCTTGCCCTTGCGAGATAGCACCGAGCGACACTTATGCATGGCCTGGAAAGGCCAGATAGATGGCTGAGAAGCTCGGATTCAGGTCAGTCTCATTCGTCAGGCTCGAGCCCAATCAGCCAGGAGAGCCCCACACCGGTAAACGCGCGGTCATCAGAGATGTGTCCTTCAGCGCGAGGGTGGGTGAGATAACGGTCATCGCCGGCCCGTCTGGCTCCGGCAAGAGCACGCTCTTGAGGCTGGCAAATCGACTGCTCCTGCCCACGGCCGGGTCGATACATCTGAGCGGCCAGGACATATCCCTCCTGGAGGTCACCTCCCTCAGGCGCAGGGTCGGACTCGTCCAGCAGACTCCGGCACTCTTCGCCGGACCCGTTGTCGATAACGTCCTCTATGGCCCGAGGCTATTGCCAGAGAAACTCGATACGGACAAGGCGGAAGAGCTCGCGGCAAAGAGCCTTGCTATGGCAGGCCTGGATGAGACATTCCTGCAAAGGAAATCCGACGAGCTCTCAGGCGGGGAGATGCAGCGAGTCGCCGTAGCAAGGATCCTCGCCAACCAGCCCGAAGTGATTCTGTTGGATGAGCCTACCTCATCGCTGGACCCCGCATCGACATTTGCGTTCGAAAGACGCATAAAGGCGCTAGGCAAAATGGAGGAACATGCAATTCTATTCGTCACACATGACGTCGAGCAGGCGAAGAGGGTCGGTGACCGAGCGATTCTCATCGTCAACGGCAAGATCGAAGATGAAGGGCCACTCCCGGACCTATTCATTGCCCAAAAAAACGAGGCCACTCGCGCATTCGTGAACGGCGAGCTATAGCCGCCTGCGCTTCCTTCGCTTGCCTCATGAGGTCACACCGAAACCCCGAAAATCGGAACGACCCATTGGAGGGTGCAGAATATCAGTCTGCTCTATGCGCCGTTGCCCGACCCCTTGAACAGCCCCGATGCATACTGCGAGTCGCTGCCGTTGAACAGCCCCTCATTCCGATAGCGGTCACGAAGCTCGGCCTTCTTGCCAAGATTCCAGCTCGAGACCTTCGTGAAGTAGCCCGTTATGCGTGTAATGCCGTCCACGCTCTTGCTGTGGCAATACGGGCATTCATCGGAAAGACCACGCGATGTCTTGTAGCAGCTGTTGCAGGTTGTGAATTCCGGCGAGAATGCTATCTGATCGTTGTCCGTGAACCTGAATACTTTGGTTACGAAGTTCGCGAGCGACTCCGGACTCGGGCGCTGCTCGCCCAGCCACAGATGCGTGATGGCGCCGGCCTCGATCAATGGATGGAACATTCCCTCGAGCCGCACCCGCTCGATCGGATTCTTGACTGCCCCTACATCGAAAAGGGTCGAGTTGGAGTAATAAAGGCCGCCGTTATTCGGATTGCCCTTCACCGTCTTCGCAGCCTGGCTGTGGAAGTGCTTCATGTCGAGCTTGGCGAATCGATACGCGGTGGACTCCGCTGGTGTCTGCTCCAAAACGAACTTCATGTTGTGCTTTTTGCTCAGTCGGTCGGTCATTATTCTCATGTGAGCAATGACCTGAAGCCCGAACTTCAGCGCGCGTGTCGTCTCGTGCATGTGCTCGCCGATATGCGCATAGACCATGTCGTCGAGGCCGACCATTCCCATCAGGTACGATGCCTTATCGAGCCTGAGATAGTTCATGCCATCCTTCTTCATGGTAAGGAGGGCGAGCGGGCCAATATCACCGAGCGCGAGGAGCTTCTCAATGAACACTCGCTTCTGCATGTGCGCCTCCGCGGACAGCTTCATCAGCTCGGAGATGCGCTGGAATAAGACGGTGTCGTTGCCACCCGCCTCGTAGGCGATCCTTGGGAGATTCGTGGTAACATTTTGAAGGGCGGAGAATCGCATCCGCCAGGGCTGCCTTGCATCCTCGATGTCCTGCGATGTCAGTTTGAACGAAAGCCTGCAGCATTCGCTTATCTTCGCCGTCTCACCACGATCGAACACAAAGTAGGTGTTCCCCATCTTGCTCGCCACTTCGCAGATGTGGTGCAAGAATCCCTCGTACCCCTCTGTCCTGAAGAAATCCTCGGTGATGTGAACCAACGGCTTCGGGAAGAAGAAGGGACGACCGCAACCGTCACCATCCATATAAATGTCAAAAAGAGCCCACGCGAATCGCTGAGCATCCTTTTCATAGTCCTTATACTTCTTGCCGGTATATTCACCGCCCGGGCCGATCGCATCGACCTCGCGGAAGTGCTTCGGGACCTCCCAATAGATGTTCAGGTCGGAGAAGATCGCCTGGCCCCCGCGAGCCACTGCCTGCTGCGAATATTCGAATATCAAAATCTGGGCGAGCTGACGCAGCTCACTCTCGGACATATCGACAATGTATGGGGCGAAGAACAGGTTCACGGCATCCCAGCCGATAGCCCCGGCGAAGTGGCCTTGAAGCGCCGCAGAGAACTTCAGCATGTGCGCGAGAAGCACCTCGGGATGCTTCGCAGGCTTCGCTATCGAGAGCGCATTCGGGAGAGTTAAGCCAAACTTCTTTACATACTCCAACGACTGCCCAGAGCAATACGGTCGATCGATGAATCCAAGGTCGTGAAGGTGGATGTCGCCCGAAAGATGAGCGTCCGCGACAGCCTGCGAGAAAACGGTCAAGAGCGCGTATTCCTTCTTGATGCTCTCCGCGAGCGTCAGGTTGGTCGCCTCGGGACCGTGCGGAACGTTCGCATTCTCTTTGTTCGGATGGAGAATCAACTCGTTCACATCATATAGCGGAACACCCAGTCGAGTGTGATACCGCCGGGCCTCTTCGAGACCATGCTCAATCAGCTTCGAGTTGACCATCTCGCGAACAAGCGGCGCTGTAACCACCTTGATCGAGGACCGCACAAGCTGCTCCTCGACCTCGCGGCCTATTTTCTCCGCCGTGTCAGCGTCGATATCCGTCTCTCTGATGAGAGCGTTCACGATGCGCTCACGACTCCATTTGACAACCTCCTCGCTCGAAGTTCGAACGAACATCGCTATATCGGTTGCCTCGCCCGTGTAAGATATTGGACTCAAATATGCACTCTCCACCCCGTAGGCATGCTCAGTTTCTATTCCGCTCATGTTCTCCCCTTATCATTAAACAGGCTCCTCAAGAACGCTCTTGGCCCCCGCCTCAAGTGCTCTGGACGCCCAAATTACAGCCCCTATTTGTCATTATTTTGTATGCTCATCCATATTACATACAACATATAGAATGTGTCAAGCGATTTCTGCAAAATCCCGGATTGAAGAAATTCTAATATTACAGGTGCCATCCAGCAAGCAGGAGGATGAGTTCTGGTGGAGATCTTCTTCGAGTAACCGGGGCGATCCCGGGTCAAAGAATACGACAGCACCGGGAAAATAATACTACGATCCGACCCAATATTTAGCTGAGGCGATGGGCACACCGACCTCACGCGGCCGACAGCAGCCTCCTCATCGAGAGCAGCATGAACCGCAACATCTCGAGGATCGTCTCCCCCTCGATGTAACGGGTGCGCACAATTGCTGCCCTTTCCGAGACTACCGAGATTGCTCGCTCATGCTGAACGAACATCAACGAGATGTCATCCGCCCTTAGGGCGCTGCCCTCCCTGAACTCGAAGTAGAGCGCAGCTCCCCTTCGACTAACCATAGCGAGGCCCACCTGCCTGGCGATCAATTTCAGGGCAGCAAGAATAAGGAGGTTCTCTACCTCCTCGGGCATCGGCCCGAATCGGTCCAGTATCTCCCTCCGCAGCTCATCGATTGCGGTCTCGTCCCTCGAGCTTATCAGCTTACGATACATGTAGAGCCTCTGGTCGGAATCCGCGATGTAGGCTTCGGGTATGAAGGCGTTTATCGGGAGGTTGAAAGTGGGTTCCGCCGCCTTCTTCTCGGACGGTTCTCCCCTCATCTCATGGACGGCTTCCTTCAGCAGTTCGCAATACATGTGGAATCCGACGGTATTCATGTGCCCATGCTGTTCCTGCCCAAGGAGATTCCCCGAGCCACGAATCTGGAGGTCGTATGTCGCGATGCGGAAGCCGGACCCGAGCTCTGTTAGCTCGTTGATAACGGCGAGACGCTTCCGTGCGTCGGCGCTCAGCGTTTTGATGCCGGGTATCATGAGATACGCGTATGCCTGATGCTTGTATCGGCCGACCCGACCTCGGAGCTGATATAGCTGGGCGAGCCCGAACTTATCTGCCCGGTTTATGATGATCGTGTTGACGTAGGGGATATCGAGCCCCGACTCGATTATGGTCGTGCATACGAGCACGTCATACTCATTGCGGACGAATCTCAGCATGACATCCTCGAGTTCTCCCTCGTCCATCTGCCCGTGCCCGATCGCAATCCTTGCTTCGGGCACAAGTCGCTTCACCATCTGCGCAACTGCATTGATGCTCTTCACCCGATTATGAACGAAATAGACCTGTCCGCCGCGGCCTATCTCGCGGATGATCGCCTCGCGGATTAGTTCCTTATCAAAGCGCACTATCCTGGTCTTGATCGCGAGCCTATCTTCGGGAGGCGTGTCGATTACGCTTATGTCGCGTAGGTCGGACAGCGCCATGTGAAGGGTCCTCGGAATGGGAGTGGCCGTCATGGTCAACACATCGACCTGCTTCTTTAGCTGCTTAATCTTCTCCTTGTGTCGGACCCCAAATCGATGCTCTTCGTCAATGATCAATAGCCCGAGATCAAAGAACTCGACGTCCTTTGAGAGCAGTCTGTGGGTTCCTATCACGACGTGAACCGTTCCGTCCCTGAGCCCTTCGATGACATCCTTCTGCTCGGCCCTCGTCCGGAAACGTGAGAGCATCTCCACCTTGTATGGGAATTGAGAGAATCGCTTGCGAAATGTGTCGTAATGCTGCTGAGAAAGCACCGTCGTCGGAACGAGAACCGCGGCCTGCTTGCCGTTGTTCACAGCCTTGAAAGAGGCTCTGAGAGCGACCTCCGTCTTGCCATAGCCAACATCGCCGCAGACGAGGCGGTCCATGGGCTTGGCGTTCTCCATGTCACGCTTCACATCCTCGATTGCAAGCAGCTGGTCTCGTGTCTCGTCATACTCGAACATCAGCTCGAATTGGTACTGCCAGGGCGTATCCGTGCTATAAATCAATCCCTGGATTGTGCTCCTGGCGGCGTATAGCTCCAGCAGTTCCTTTGCGATCTCCTGAGCGGCCTTCTTGACGCGCGTGACTGCCTTCGCCCAGGCGCTGCCTCCCATTTTGTCGAGCTTCGGCACGACATCGCCGGACGCAACGTATTTCTGCACGCCTTTGAGGTCCTCGACGGGCACATAGAGAATGTCGCTGCCCTGATACTGCACAGTCATATAGTCGATCGGACGACCGTCCACGACCATCGTCGAAAGGCCCACATATTTCCCGATCCCATAGTCCACATGGACCACGTAGTCCCCGGCCGCAAGGCTGGAGAAATCGAGCATGTGGTCTCCTGCACCCTTCGCCCGGCTCTTGCGGGATGCTATCTTGGAGCCGATCAGTTCCTCTTCGGACACGACTGTCATGCCGAGTTCCGGAAATCTGAAGCCCTGAGATAGTCTCCCGACGAAGAGCTGAGCTCTCTCATCGCGATATATGTCGGCAAGGCAGAGCTCTCCGAACGGGCCGTCGGAATCCTCATCAACCGATGGGCCGAGGTCATCCGAGAGCATGATTCGCCTCATCCGCCTCGCCTGCTCTGCAGTGTGACAGACGATGTGGACCGCATCCGTCCTCGAATCGGCGCGCCTGTCGAACAGAGAAAGGAGCATCAGGACAACGTCGCTCCCTGCCGGCCTGACTGGCGACGTCTCGAAAGAGAAGCGGTCGAATGATTCCGCGAGGTGACGGTCCGGAGCCGGCCCCCCAATAGCGCTCTCATTCACGAAATACAGCTTATTCCTCGGCTTCAGGGAATCCGCAAGCTCGCCTTCGCTAACGAAGCCAGATAGCATCTCCTCACAGAAGAACAGCGCTGTCCCGTTCGCAGCCTCTGCCGACCGTTTAACCTCCCGCGCGAACTTCGAGATGGTCTCATCAATAGGACTGCTGGTCGCCATCACCGTGAAATAGCTATCGTCGAAGAAATCGAGCGGCGACGGTGCTTTTTCATATATGAGCGGGAGGTAATTCTCCATTCCGCCGAAATGACTCATCTGCTCCATTTTCTGGATGACATTCTGATAGTTCAGATATTGGTCCGAATGGGGCTTGATTGAAAGCAGCTTGGCGACCGCGTCTCTGGCTACCTGCTCCGTCAATATTACTTCGCTGGCAGGCGGAATCAGGGCCGACTGTACTTTCTCGATAGACCTCTGAGTGCTGGGATCGAAGCGGCGAATCGACTCAATCGTGTCATCGAGCATCTCGAATCTGACGCCAAGCTCAGCATTGGGAGGAAATACATCGAGAATCCCTCCGCGAACCGCAAATGAACCGGGCAGCTCCACGACATACTCTCGCGCATATCCGGTCTCCAGGAGCCTGGTGACTACAGTGTCGATATCGAGCTTATCGAATACTGCAAAATTCATGACGTAATCACGGATGAGCTCCCTCGGAGCCGTGCGGATCAGAAGAGCTTCAACCGGCGCCACGACGATTCTCGCCTTGTCCGTCAGTGCGGCGTGAAGTGTAAGATGACGTGCCGCCATCTCATTGTGAGGCGGCGAGAACATCTCGAATGGCTGAGTGGACCTTGATGGGAGCAGGAATATGTCATCGCGTCTATCCGCCTGTGAGCCGTCGGAGATCAAAAAGGCGCCCTCTTCATCCGCATAGGCGTTCCGCTGTACATTCAGGAAGAAGGAAAGGTCGGATGCCGTCGCCCTCGCCCGACGCATATCATCGACGAGTACCAGGAAGCGTCTCGAGGAGAGATGCGCAAGCTGGGAGATTATTAGAGATGCGGAAGCACCATAAAGGCCCTCTATGACAGCCGACTTCCCGCCCTGATTGACGAGCTTCACGAGAGACTGGAGTTTGTCCTGGCTCGAGAGAAGCCTGATCCTATCCCTCAGGTTCATCGCCACCGCGGGATTCCCCACCCTTCAGGAGGGAATCATAGAGCTTGCTCGCGTCCTTGAAGGAGTAATCTATGTCAAGAACCTGCTCGAGGCATTCCTTCGCCTTCTCAATCCTATCGCCCCTGATAGATGCCAAGGCAAGCAAGTAATACATCTCCTTCGCCTCTCGCGAACGTGGCCTCACTAATTTGATGGCCGGCTCGAATATGCCACGCACACGCTCGTATTGCCCCTCATTGATGAGTCGCTCTCCCAATAGGCGGTATGCATCGAGAAAATCGGGATGACTTGGCTCCACACGCTCCAGCATTGCCATAGCCCTCTCGTTCTCCCCGAGACCCAGCAGGTCTCGGGCTGCATCGAAGAACTCTCCCAATTCGGCCCTCATCTCGGCTGCTCGGACTTTGTTCCCCATCCGACGATACATTTCCAGTGCAGCCTTCTTGTCGTTCAAGCTCAGGAATATATCGGCAGCCTTCTGGAAATTCTCTGCCCGTGCGTAGAGGTCCGCGGCGGCCTCCAGATCGCCTCTCTCCTCGTATAGGGCAGCCGCTCGTTCGTGCTTGCCCTTCCTTTCGAAAACGGATGCGGCCTCAATGGTCCTGCCGGCTTTCAGCAGAGCCTCTGCGGCAGCGTCAGGATCACCCGTTCTCTCCATAGCCTTGGCGAACAGCTCTGGGCTTATCTTCGTGACATCTACCTTTGCCAACGCCTCTCTGAGAAGGTCATCCTCATCGCATCGCACGAGAACATTGACGGCCTCGATATATTTATCAGCTTTGAGGAACATCTTGCCGGCGGCCAGGAACTCCGAGAATTCCGAGAAGATGTACGCCGCTTTCTGGAGCTCCCCGCAGCCAGCATAGAGCCTCGCGCTTTTGAGCGCATATTTGCGAACATACTCGAAGGCGTTCTGGTCTTTGACGGCCCCGAAATGATCTGCCTTTTCTTCCTGATAGAAGCGCTCGTATAACTTAGCGGCTTTGAGCTTCTCTCCGACCTTCTCGTAATAGGCCGCAGCGCCGTGGATGTGGCCGCCCTTCTCATTCATGCCGGCTGCAGCGACATAGTCACCCGCCTTTGCATACATATCGGCGGCGAGAAGATACTTGCCCTGGGTCTCGTATTCGTGCGCTTGAAGCGAGAAAAGCTGCTTGGTCCTACCGGGAGAGCGAAGCGTGACCTGTAGCTCAGAGGCCTTCTTGAATTCCCTTGCTCTTTCATAGAGATCTGCTGCACGACGCAGGTCAAGCCTCTCTTCAGGCTCTTGCTCCTTGCCTCCCCTACCAACGATGAGCATCTGACGCATCTCATCGGCGCCCTCGAAGAGCTGAGCAGCATCGAGAATCGCACCCTTCCGTTCGTGCTTCTTAGCCATCGAGACGAGCTTTCTCACTTGAGACATGCTAGGCTTTGCGACCCCAGTTGTCCGCTGGAGCCTACGGATAGGCTTCACAACCGGCTTCACAAAAACATTGAAGAAAAATTTGAGGCCGAATATCGCCAAAATCAATGCGGGAATAGCGATGATGACAAACAAGAAGTATTTCGTCTTCTCCTCGGTCTCCTTCATGCGGTCGCAAACGGCATCGGGAGACATCGGACGATAGTCCTCGTCACCGTGGCCCTTGCCCCTGACATTCTCGAGCATATGCCGCGCTTTCTGATGGGCTTTGCTATCCCCGGTTGCCCTCACTTTCCGTTCACTCGCACCGTCCGTAGCCGCTCGCGACCTGCTCTCCTCCCGCCGGACGGCCTCCTTGAACTTCTCTGATTGCCCATGAGTGGTGACCGGCATCGCGCAGATCGAGACGAGAATCAGCGCATTAAATAAGAATAGTGCACCGAAGCGCAAAGCGCCAGACTTAGCGCAAATGTTTCCCATCGCAATTCCCGGTCCGAGACTACTCGGCGCCACAATACGCCCCCAAAAAAACTCCAACCTCGATATATGAATTGTTCGCCGCAAATCATTATAACCTATCATCTCGTCTGTCAAAGGTCATTCGATAATCGCGCGCGCCAAACAAAAGACACCTCCAATCACGGTGATTCATACGTGAATTCTCACGCGACTCATCCTATTATGGGGGTCGATAATTGCTTGGCACGAAACTCAAGGAGGTAAAGAATGAACACCGTCGGCCGAAACTATCAGGTTCTTCTTCGAGCAGCCCTGTGTATTGCATGGCTTATCAATGCTCTAGCAGCAATTCCGGCGCTTGCACAACCCGCCTCATGCGACTACCAAATAACAGATGTTGACTGGTCTGTGGATGCGGCTTTCATTGGCGCTCGGGAGCCACATCCCGAAGCGAGCATGCTCTCCAATATTTACGTGGACGCCAATACCGGCTCAGATACCAATGATGGAAGTCAGCAATCCCCGCTCAAAACGATCACCAAGGCAACGACCGTCGCCACCGGGACCGGAGACGCCCCCACTACCATCTACGTGGCGGCTGGCACATATTCCGCCGCCGATAATGGTGAGGCTTTCCCGATCAACATGAAGAGCTGGATCTCTATCATTGGGGAGGGGGCGGAAGTGGTGGTCCTTGATGCAGGAGGCTCGTCCATTGTCGTGAACATCAGCTCCGTTAGCGGCGCTGCGCTGAGCGGATGCACAATAAAGGGCGGCTCTGGAAACAACGGCGGCGGAGTGGTCTGCAACAATAGCCAGGTAACGATTTCGGGGAATCACATAACTGAAAACACCGCCGATTCGGGCGCCGGCATCTACTGCCTCGGCAAGTCGCCGGTCATACAGGAGAATATCATCTCCAGTAATACCGCAACCGGTAGACTCGGTATGGGAGGCGGCATCTTCACCGTGAGCGCATCGCCTCAGATACTCGACAATGTCTTCAGCGGGAACTCGGGCGACATGGTGGGAGCCA
>JAFGIT010000410.1 GCA_016929465.1 Candidatus Coatesiibacteriota bacterium
ACCTCGTCTTCCTTCATGATGATGAACTCCTCACCATCAAGCTTCACTTCCGTACCTGAATACTTGCCGAAAAGCACCTTGGCTCCGACCTTGAGCTCCATCGGAATCAACTTGCCCTGGTCGTCCTTGCGACCGGCGCCGACAGCCACAACCTCTCCCTGGCTGGGCTTTTCCTTCGCAGAATCAGGGATGATGATCCCGCCCTTGACGACATCGGCCTCTTCGAGCCTCTTGACCAAGATTCTGTCACGCAAAGGCTTAAACTTCATAGACAAACCTCCCTCTGATGGTGTTTGGTTGTTAATCATATTCTCACCCAAATTCAATTAGCACTCACCGTTAATGAGTGCTAATAATCCATAAGCACTACTCATTCGTCAACTAATTCTTGATTCTTATTCGAGGCCTAAAGCCTCTACTTACGTACTCGAAAACAGCCAAATGGCCCCACGGTTCCCTACAGCCAGAACAAGTACCAGAATTGGACAATCCACCAAAGGGCAAGTCTGCAGCCAATCCGAGTGCCGAAATCCGAAAATCTGACTCACGAGCAATCAATAAATATATACGAATCTATGCAACCCCCAATGAGCCGAATCCTGACCTCTACTGAATCCCGGACTTCGACGCCCTACTTCCTAGCGTCGGTTACTTTCTGGGCACTGGCGTGCCGGCGGCATAGCTCGATCAAAAAGCGACCCGCTATCAGCTCCGCGGAGACCGGAGCCCGGCGAAGAATTCTCTCATAAGCCCCGCGCATTCATCCTCGAGCACGCCTGACTTCACAACGAGCTCGTGGTTCCCATCCCGCAGGGAGCCATCCTGGACAAATCGAAAGACCGCCCCGAATTTCGGCTCTCTGCAACCAAAGACTAAGCGGTCGAGTCTCGCATGGATTATCGCACCGACGCACATAGTACATGGTTCTGCAGTCGCATAGAGCGTGGCCCCGCAAAGTCTCCAACTTCCAATGCTCTCGGCAGCCTGGCGGATAGCCAGTATCTCCGCATGGGCGGTTGGATCGTTGAGTGATTCTTTCCGGTTATGGCCACAGCCGATGATGCGATCTTTCAGGACGACGACCGAGCCTATCGGCACTTCACCCTCCGCGAGTGCCAGCCGAGCTTCCTCGAGCGCGGCCCTCATCAGAAATTCGTCGTCCATCCCTGGGCCCCAAAATAATAGCGCGCCCAAAGGGATTTGAACCCCCAACCTACGGATCCGTAGTCCGTCGCTCTATCCAATTGAGCTATGGGCGCGCACGCATCTATTTCAATATCAGAATGTAGAAACCATTTCAGCAGCTGTCAAGTTCCGCATGAGCCTACGTCTCGTCGGGCCGGTGTCGCCGGCGAGAAGTCGGGCAGTAGGTGCTTACTTGCGCTTTCACATTATATCTCTGCTTTTCGATTGTTATCTATTTCTATATATATGATTGAATGACTGCTGCGGACGAATAGCCTTTCTGTCCTCCGGATGCTACGCTCTGAATGGGAAAATCAGGCGTAATTTGCGGCAAGTGTCTGCCCGATTCAATCATAGTACTTAATTACGGCACTTCTCGGCCCTCATCCAGGCGATCATTCTTCGCTCGGAGCTTGGGGATCATTCGCTCCTAATCCAGCATATAGAGAGACTACACCATGCAATCGAGCTAGTCCGATGTCCCCCATGTACAATATGGAAGTACTAAGACCAATGGAAGGCGCAGATGCTGGTTTCATCAGCTTAAGAATTACTGCTTTGCTTTCGATAATGGTCATAAAGGTCGATTTTGTAGAAAATATCAACAGGGGATTGGACCAATGCCAAGATCTTTGCTTGTCGGTTTCCGGCCAGTGCTCAGCAGAATGGCGACGAATGTTCTGAAGAGCGCAGGATACGACGTAGCCATTTCGGATAAGGACGAAGAGAATGTCAAGGAGGCAGATATCGTCCTGTTCGAGGCCAGACAAGGTACGGATGTCAGGAGCCAGATTGCCGATCTAAGGCAACAGGCAAAATTCAAGGACATTCCTATACTGGTTGTGGGAGAGCATTCTGCGCAGGAAGCAATGGACGCCGCAATTGCAGCGGGTGGGAGCGAGTGCTGCTATCTGCCATTGGACCCTCAGACTCTGCCGCTGAAGCTGGACCAGATGCTTCATCCGAATGGCCATAACCAGAAGATAGATGTCAACATCATCAATCCCTTTGTGGCGGCAACCTTGGACGTTATGAAGACGATGGCTGGAATCACTGCTACACGCAAGAGTGTCTTCCTGAAGAGAGATCAAAGAATGTTCGGGGACCTCTCTGGAGTGATCGGGCTTTCGGGTGGAGCGGTGGGCTCCGCAGTCATCAGCTTTCCGGAAGCACTGGCGAAGAATTTCGTCGCCAAGATGCTATCCGAAGATCCCAACAAAATTCCTATGGATGATGTACGCGATGGTGTTGGCGAGTGCGTCAACATGATTGCAGGCGCGGCAAAGGCCGCCTTGGCCAATTCTGTGTACCACTTCAAGATATCTATACCGACCGTTGTTGAAGGGCACGGGCATGAAATAAGTCATCGCAGATCTGCACCGTGCATTGTGATCGTCTTCGAGGCAGAACACGACGAGTTCGCTCTTCAGATATCACTTGCAATCAATAGCGACACTGATTCAGGAGGCAACTAGAATGAAGATCCTCGTAGTTGATGACTCTTCTACGATGCGCCGGATAATCGTCAGAACGCTCGAAGGCATTGGCGAGAGCGATGTAACTGAGGCCAGCGATGGCGAGGATGCATTGCACAAAGTGAATAGTACCGGATTCGAATTAATTCTGACAGATTGGAATATGCCAAATCTGGACGGTCTTGGCCTGGTTGAAAAACTCCGCGCAAATGCCAAGTACAAGACCACTCCGATAATCATGATAACAACAGAGGCTGAAAAGAAGAATGTTGTCGAGGCCATCAAGGCTGGCGTGAACAACTACATCGTAAAGCCTTTCACACCTGCAACTCTCAAGGAGAAGATACAGGCGACATTGGATCAATGTAGTAAGTAGGGCTTACTCGAAAGCAAGAAAAGGAGCAGTACAATGGAAGATACATCCACGGTTAAGACATACAGCCTGATTCTATCGGAAGACAAGATGATTGCTGTACTGGAAGCCTATGCTCCCGTCGATGTCTCCGAGGAGGAAGTACTGCACCAATTGGCTGAGAATAATATAGACAATGGTGTTGATCACGAAGCAATTAGGGAATTCATCAGAGACTGCGCCGAAGGCGAGGGACTCGTAAGGAGCGATATAGCTCGTGGGGAAGAAGTGTGTCATGGCGAGGACGGCCAAATCCGTTGGGCGCACGAGCAAGCAGAGGAAGAAGAAGCAGGCGAGAATGAGAGAATAGACTGGTATGAGCAGAGCGATCTGATCTGCATAAGCGAAAATGACCTGATCGCCGAGATCACCCAGCCTACAGAGGGAATCGACGGCTTCAACGTCTTGGGCGAGAAGGTCAAGGCAATGGCCGGCAAGCCCATTGCACTCAAGCCGGGAGCCAATGTGAACGTCTCCGATGATGGAATTCGCTTCACCTCTGCAATCAATGGAATGCTAGTAATCAAGGGTCGATCCATCAAGGTCGATCCGATGTTGAAAATAAGAGCTGATGTGGACTTCGAGGTCGGCAATATCGACTTCGAAGGACAGGTCTCTATCGGCGGAAATGTCCTCGATCTATTCAAGGTGAAATCAACCGGAGACATAACGATCAGAGGCTGCGTCGAGGGCGCCGCGCTCGAATCGAAGAGCAATATCGCCATAAAGGGTGGGATAGCTGGCAAGAACAAATGCACAATCAACCTCAAAGGTGACCTCAGCGCAAATTACATCAATTGCGCAAAGGTGAGGTCCCAGGGTGACATCACCGTCACTGTCGAGATCCTGAATAGCACTATCGAGACGAAGGGCTCAATAATCGTCAAGCAAAAAGGAATAATCGGTGGTCAGACGATTGCCGCCGGAGGACTCGAATGTCAGATTCTCGGCTCAGAGGCTGGCCCGCCGACTGTGGTTGTACTCGGAAAGGACAACTCGAAGGAAGCGAGACTCAACGTATTGCGCATGAAAGACAGGAGCATATCACCGATAATTAAAGAATTGTCGAAAAAGATAATGCTACTCGAAAGAATGAAGAACTACTTGCCTGCAGACAAGCGAGAGCTCTTGACCGAAATGTTCTACGAGAAGCAGGAAAAAGAAGCCGAAATGGAAGAGATAAGGACCGAAGTGCGAACCTTGGTCGATGAAACTAGGGACATGCTGATGAATACCTCGCTACTCGTCAAGAATCTCATCTATCCGGGAGTTGTGATCGAAATGGGCGGCATCAGAAAACAGGTGACCGAACTCATGGAAGGACCTGTCACCGCCAAGTTCGATGTCGCGAAGAGACGAATACTCCTTCTAAGCAAGGATGCTCGATGATCACGAGCAATTCACATAGATCCAATCTCATATCAAATACAGACCAATCTCTGTGCAACCATGAAATTCTTCTGGGTGTGATACTTTGATTATCGAAAATATCTCCGAGGCCTTAGTACTGGCTGAAGCCAGCGATCTCCCTGCTCTTGCAAAAATCCACACGCAATTCCAGACTGTCGCGGAAGAACTCGCTCGAGAAGGTAAAGAACTCGCCGCGAAAGCTGCACTATCATGCGCCGATATAATAACCGGGATCATATTGGAGCAAGAGAACAATCCTACAAGTGCAATGGAGCTTATATCGAAGACCGTCTCTTGCCTGCAAGCCGTTATCCTCGATGGTCGTCCTGAAGACCAGATAGAATTCCCGAATGCGCTCCTTCAGAATGCTGGCGGCTGTGCCGCAGAGAACGAAGACAAACGCCCATATATAAGACCGGCGCATATCGATGAAGCTCTGATCGAGGAATTCCTTGCAAAACAGATATCTGCGCTCGATGAAATCGAGAGCAGTATGCTCGCAATCGAATCCGAGAACCTCACATCCGCACCGGCGGAGCTCAAACGGCTGCTTCACACTCTCAAAGGCGAATCCGGTCTCCTCAATCTGCCGGATGTAGAGCGGCTTTGCCACGAAACGGAAACCTGTCTCGACGCAGAGACACTGCCATCAGTCGATTCCCTGCTCAATGTGAAGGATTGGCTAGGCAGAGCCTTCAAAGGAATTGAGCAAGGCATCTGTATATCCGGTGCTGAGGAGGTCATCGAACAGCTTCGCTCGGGAAAGGCAACTGACTTCGAGAAGGAACCAATCGAGGCGGAACAGAGCTCCGTGGGTGATGATTCTGTTGAAGGACAGACGACTGACGAGGCCGAAGAGACGTTGGCGGTATCCCCACTGGACGCAGATACGGCGCTGATGGGCGAATTCGTGATCGAGGCGAGAGAGCATCTTGAGGAGGCCGACCTGAAGCTGCTGGCCCTCGAAATGTCACCCGATGACTCCGATGCACTGAATGCAGTATTCAGATCATTTCACACGATAAAAGGGACTTCGGCATTCCTTAACCTGGAAGATATCAGCAAACTCGCACACGAAGCTGAGAACCTGCTCAACCTCGCTCGAAGTGGCGAATTGGTCTTCAAAGGCCGCGCCGTTGACGTAAGCCTCGAGGCTGTGGACCTGCTGCGCGGGCTTCTCGACAGCGTCGAAGAGGCAATCAACAACGAAGATACATCTCTTGCGGCCAATCCGGTTGTTCCGGACCTCATCAGGAGGATAAAGGCTGCATCCTGTGAAAATGACCCGGACGCAAGCACCGATTCGAGGCAAATATCCAGTGACCCAATGCCCAAACTCGGAGAGGTCATGATCGAAAGCGGTAGAGCCAGCACCGAGAAAATCGTCGATGCTCTCGTCGATCAGAAGACGACGATGCAGGGAAGCAAGCTGGGGGAGATTCTCGTCAAGACTGGCCGCGCAGGCGCCAAAGACGTCATTCACGCCCTCCGCGAGCAGAGAACCGGTACGCAGCCGACTCCGCAGGAGGATAGGCCCCCCAAGCTCGGTGAGATCATGGTCGCGGACGGGACGATCACTCCCGATGATGTTGCGGAGTCGCTTGCAGAACAAAGAAGCGTCCAGAAGGACAAGAAAATCGGGGAGCTGCTCGTCAGCAAAGGGCGTGCGTCTAATGAAGACGTCTCAAGGGCCTTGCGGACACAAAATTCTTCCCGGGCAGGGAGCTCTATTTCGTCAATCAAAGAAGTCGTCAAAGTGGATGCCGTGAGACTGGATAGCCTTGTTGATACGATTGGGGAGCTAGTCATCGCTGAGGCGATGGTCTGCCAATCTATGGATACGGGAGAAAGAGCGTCTGCGGACCTGACCAGATCCCTGAGTCAGCTGAATAAAATCACTCGAGAACTGCAGTCCATGGGCATGACTCTCAGGATGATACCGGTGAAATCCACCTTCCAGAAAATGGCTCGATTGGTAAGAGACCTTGCCAGGAAAGCCGGCAAGGAGGTCGATCTGGCCCTGTCAGGAGAGGACACCGAACTCGACAAGAGCGTGGTCGACCGGATCGGGGATCCACTGGTTCACATGGTGAGAAACGCCGTGGACCACGGAATAGAATCGGACGTTCAAGAGCGCCGTCAGAAAGGCAAACCCGACAAAGCCAAAATCGAGCTGAGGGCATTCCACAAAGGCGGGAATATATACATCGAGATCGAGGACGACGGCAGAGGCCTCGATAGCGAAGCGATACTCAAGAAGGGAATCGAGCGAGGCCTGGTTGAGGAGGGAGAAGCCCTCGGTGAGCGCGAAATATTCAACCTCATCTTCGAACCCGGCTTCTCCACAGCCAAGCAGATAACGGACGTCTCTGGCCGAGGAGTCGGTATGGACGTCGTCAAACGCAACATCACGGACCTCCGGGGAAGCGTGGAGATTACCTCGATCCGAGGCAAGGGGAGCATCTTCAGCATCCGACTGCCGCTTACACTTGCGATCATTGACGGCATGCTCGTGCGAGTAGGCGCCGAGAGATACATTATACCAACACTATCGGTTATCGGCGCAGTAAAGCCTGAGTCCGATAATGTCAACACCGTGCTCAAACAGGGACGGATGCTCTCGTTCCAGAATGAGCTAATTCCCCTATTTCCTCTGGAAAACCTCCTCGGAATAGCAAATGCCCAACGCGGGGCGGACCAGGGCATTGTCATTCTGGTCGAGGACGGTGGAAGGAAGGCCGGGTTGATTGTCGATGAGCTTCTCGGGCTAAGACAAACAGTCATAAAGAACATGGGCGAATTGATCGGCAAGGTAGCCGGCCTCTCCGGCGCTACCATTCTCTCCGACGGTCGCGTAGGCCTGATCCTCGATGTAAACGGCGCCATGGAGCTCATCGATCAAAATGAGGTAATCGCCGATTCATGCCTACCGATGGCACCGGTTGCAGGATTATGTCAAGAGGCTGGAG
>JAFGIT010000411.1 GCA_016929465.1 Candidatus Coatesiibacteriota bacterium
GCTTGCGGAATGAAAATGGGAATATCTCGGCGTCGCTGAATGAGCACTCGTTGGTTAAGGTGACAGCAGGCTTCTCCCAGTGGAAGTGCGGAGCATACTCCCTTAATTCTCCGTCTCGGTCCTCGAGATATAAGTACTTGGAACGCCCCAGAACGGACAGCAGGCGATCGTGAGTGTATCCGCCGCCGTTGTATCGCACATCGATAATCAGCGCCTCCTTGTCATTCACGTCCATCATCAGCTCGCGGAGAAATTTCCTGAAGCTCCCCATATCCATGCCTCGGATGTGCAGATAGCCGATGCGACCTTCTCCGAATTTCTCGACTAAGGCCCTGCGAGAGGCGACCCACATCTCGTAAACCTCCGTATAGAGGTCCCAGATGATGGCTGTCTTGATGGTCACCTTCCGGGTCTTGCCTCCCGGCTCCTTAGCGACATCGAGGTCAACGTCTTCCCTTGCCTTGCCAGTCAATACCTTTGCGATATTCACATTGGGGCCAACTTCGGTCCCATCTACTTTGAGCAGTATCTCTCCGGCCTTCACTTCGTGGCCCGGCCTGTCACAGGGGCCATCCTTGATGACGCGTTTGACCTTCAGACCTGCCCCGGTCCATTCAGGATCGAAGATGAGGCCAAGGTCGCCGGTATAATCCCTTATGTCTCGCCTCTGACTGCCTCCGCCCCAGGCGCCGAGATGTGAGGCCTTCAGTTCACCGGCCATTTGAACCAGCAGCATCAGAAAATCATCATGTGTGCGAATGGTCGCCAGATAGGGAAGATATTTGTCGCGGACGGCGACCCAATCCACCCCGTGCATATTGGCGTCGTAGAAATGGGTGTTGAGACCACGCCACGCCTCGAGGAACATCTGCCGCCTTTCTGCTGGATGGTCGATCTCCATCTTCGCGGTGTAGGGTATGCCTTTCTTGACGATATTCTCCTTGCGGGTGCCCCTGTCCTCGATGATCGCCGAGAAGATGGAGCCGCCCCGATCCAGGACATACAAACGCTCATCCTGTGGCCCCCAGACAGTGTAGATCGCGCTGATCTCGGAGACTTCACGCTGCTTGAGGCCGAACTCGTTGAAAATGAACATCTCGGTCTTCCCGCCGGCATTCGTCGAGACGGCGAAATCCCTTCCGTCATGGCTCACCGCGAAATTCCACTCGCCGCCGCCCAGGTCGGTGAGACGAATCGCTCTCCTATCGATGCCGTCGAATTCGATGTGGACCTTCTGGGGATTGTCGGGAGCTTTCTTCGAGAGGATGTCCTCCTGCTCGTCATTGGGGAGGTCCTCGCGGTATTCCATGCGCCTTCGCAGGTAGTCCTCGTGACCTTCTTTGGTCAGGAAAACCTGCCAGACATCGGTCTGCCCCCACTCCTCGACGCCGCCGGAGCGGTCGGAAATGAAGAATATCCGCCTGCCGTCGTCGGACCACATCGGATGGAAGTCAGATGAGACGTGACGAGTAATGTTGTGCGTCTTGCCGGAGTCAATTGACGTGATGGCTATGTCAGGGCTCCAGTAATCGAATGGCCTCTGATATGCCATCCACCTCGAATCGGGGGACCAGGCGAATGAGTCGATGTGCGGCCCCTTGACGAGCTGCCGCGATCCGGTGCCGTCGGGATTCATTAGCCAGATATCCCCACGGTCCTTCAGATAGGCGATCTTCTTGCCATCCGGAGACCACTCGGGATTCAATTCTTCGCCGTCCGAATCGGTAAGCCTGACGGTCTCCCTACGCCTGGATTTGGCGAGCTCAGGCTCGTCCTTGTCCGTGGACCACATCACGAAGATGTCCATCGTCCCCTCTCGGTCGGAGCAAAATAGCAGCTTTCTGCCGTCCGGAGACCAATTAATCGACCGCTCTCGTGCCGCGGTCTCGGTGAGTCGCATGGCCTTGCCGCCGTTGCGCTTCATGGCGAATATTTCGCCGCGAACCACGAAGGCTATCTGCTCACCGTCGGGCGAAAGCGCCATCTCGGATGCGTTATCCGTGTATGTCACGGGTTCGATATCATTCTCCTTGACATCGCTCCTGGCATAGATGTCGATTCTCTTGGTCTCTCCCGTCGCGGTCGCGACCGAGTATATGTGGCCGTCGAGGTAGCAAGCGATTGTCGATCCGTCGAGCGAGATACTGGCGAACGCCGCGCCGTCGGCCGGAAGACTACTCACCTTGCGCGCATCGCCTCCCTCCTTCGGGACGGCCCAAACATCAGTAATCCCCTCCCTGTCAGAGAGGAAATAGACCTCACTCGCATCGGAGGACCACATCGGATCGGTATCCTTGCCGTTGAAATCGGTGAGTCGCTTTGCGGGGGATCCATCCAGGAGCTTGAGCCAGATGTCGTCATCGCTGCTGCCGCGATACTCCTTCTGCCACCAACGCGTCAGGCCGCGTGCAAACACCAGCGAATTCCCGTCTGGAGAGAGCGAGCCGGAATGACCCTTCACATCGACGACTCTCTTGGGCTCCCCACCATCCGGGCTGACCTTGTAGATTAGCCCCTGTCGCTGCGGTGCGTTCAATTCGCGGTTACTATCGAAGAGTATCCAATTCCCATCATTGGACCAGCTGCGGACCACATCGCTGGAGGAATTGAATGTGAGCTGGCGCGCCTCGCCGCCTGTTGATGCAATCACAAAAACGTTCTCACTAACGGGCCTGCCGGAGGTGTACGCAATCCAATCACCATCAGGAGACCAGCAAGAGGTGCTATCCTGCCCCTCGAATACGGTAAGTCTCTTCGCCTCACCGCCCACGACGGGAACCGTCCAGAGGTCGCCCATGTAGCTGAAGCAGATGGTCAGGCCATCGGGTGAAACCGACGGATATTTGGCGCCCAGTATCGGCTCCTGGGCGGCGCTCGCGATGCAGCCAGCGAAGATGGCTAAGCCCAAAGCTGCAAGGCAAGAGGCAAATGCCACCCGTGCCCGGATACTCAAATTCTTCATCTCATCAATCTCCTTAAGTTATTAGCCAGCATTAAAATCAGCCGGAAATCCCTCCTGAGACTCCTGTGGCGTGAATTCCGTGTCTCAATGTGCGATCGAGCTGAGAAAAGATCGCCTGGGATTCGCGTGGCGACCTCAGTCCTTGGCCGTGAATTCGAAGCTCTTCACGGCCTTCTTGAATAGCTTCTTGCTCCATTTGTCATCGCCCGTCGCCTTGATTACTATCAGGTTATCGCGGTCATAAATGACGGCCTTGAGGGCCCTTTCCGCTCCCTTGCCAGATACGAATCGAATGGCAGGCTTCTTGTCAATCTCGAAATAGTCAATATCGGCGCATTCTTCCCCGGCGGCTTGAATCCTCTGCATGTAACGGCTCAATTCCAGATTCGGCCCAGCTGAATTCACCTCAACGGTCAACTCGGCATTCGAGTAGCCGGGAGAGTGAATCGTCAGGAGTCTGCTGGAGGTGAAAGGGGAAGCAGGCCTGTCGAACATGGCTTTGCGGGGTTTTTCCACCCTGAATGAATAGAGAACGTCCTCGTAGCGATTCCCCATTACGAACGACAGCGTGCCGGGATCCTTTACATCCAAAACCGGGCCGCCATATCCGAGCGAAAGGACCTCGATCTTCAGATTCCCCATCGTCGGCAGGATCGAGGCCAGTTCAAGCGTTGGCATGAACGAATTGAGGCTCGAAGTGCCGAGCTTAACATGGACCGCATCCCAGTCATTGCCGCCTTTTCTCATGGCGGCGTCGAGCGGAATCCAACTCGAGATGTACGCCTCATTCCAGAGATGGTAGTAAAAAGCGCCATCCGCATAGACCAGTCCAACGACGCACCTCGCGGGAATGCCTGCCGCGCGCAGAATTGCGGCAAGAAGCACACCGTGCTCCGAGCAGTCTCCCCGCCGCTGCTCTGCGACCTCACGGGCCGACGCAAATGCGACTGAGTAGTCCTTGAGCGATATATTCTCCGATACCCATTCGCGCAGCAGGATGGCCTTCTTGTAGAGATTATCCTCAGCACCTGCGACCGACCTGGCGATCTCTATAATCTTCGGATCGTCGCTCTGGATGTATGGCGAAGCCTCGAGATACTCCTGTAGCTCGTTGCCGAATTCCTGCGATTGTGAAGGCGCTTCTCTATAGGCCCTGGTGGCGACGCTCAGCTTGTTCAACCCATCTTCGCGAGTGAACATCTGAATTCCGTCCGAGGGAAATGAATAATCCACTGAATCAGGCATCGAGATTGTATAGACGGCCTTCTTGGTCAGATAGGGATGGGGTATGAAGGTGTCGGAAGGTGCGGATAGCTTGATCAATAGATCGACCTTAGGGCTCGATGAGCCAGAAAGCGCGTCCTCCTTCGTGGTCCTCATCGTAACCATTGAAAGCTGCTCGATCTCCGTCCTGAGTATCTGGCCGTCGTCGTCGCACCACTCATGGATCGTCATCATAGGCATTATGCTCTGCTCGACCTTGAGCCTGTTGAGCATCATTCTCTCCCCGGAGACGATCACCGACTCCTTGCCCATTACCTCAATACCGATGTTGAGGGCCTTCAGCGACTGTCCTTCGAATGTCTGAATCGTGTATTTCGTGCCCGGCTCGAAGCCTTTTTCTCTCATCAGTTTTAGCGTCGCGTATGGGCCGATCGAGCCTTCGGGAAGCGAGACTTCGAGTTCGTTGGCTCTGCCCATCATCTCCTGCCGAATCTTCAGTTTGCCATCACTGAATGTGCCGGTGGTCTCCATGGGCTCCCCCGACGTGGCCATTCTCAGGTGGAAACTGAGGATCTTTCCCTGTTCGCTTTCCACTACCTCGTTGGAGATGGTTGCGCGCGCGGCGTCGGTTCCGCGCATCATCTCCATCTCAGTCTCCATTCTCGTCACGAAGCGCACCTCCCCGTCCGCCTCCTGGCGCGATATCTCGGTGTGGACGAAGCCCATTCTTGCCCCCGCCATAAGGACCGCGTCCCAGCTGTCGTGGAGGATTGTCTCATCCGCCGCTGACGGAAAGACCTGAGCCGTTATAATCAACGTGAGAAAGAGTGATAAGATCAAAGTGGCTTTGTAGGTGTGAATCCGCACGCCGTTTTCTCCTAATCTAGAGGTTGCTTTCATAGAGCCTCTGCGGGCAATAGATTGCCTGATAATACGGAGTTGAGCACGCATTTCAACACAAATCGCCTCGCACTTCCCTCTGAGGTTGCACCCAAGCCATCGACGAGTTGTCCTCTGCGATGAATTGATTTAGATTGCCCCTTTCTAACTAAGCGTCTTGGAGAGGCCACACCGGGGTTGGCGCTCTTCACTCGAATAATGTCGGGCCAGAAGGAGTAACGGAAATGGCGAGACTGCCCAGGTTTCGAAAGGAGTTCATACTCGCCGCCTGCACTCTGATACTTGCAACTGCCATCTCATCCATCTCATGTTCCCTCTATCGGCTTGCGCAATATAAATCTCCCGAGCAAGTTGTCAGATTGCGGAAGGAGAAGGAGCTCAAATCCAGCAATGGTGTCGTAGGAAGTCAGCCCAATCACGCTGTTACAGGCGAGAAGAGCATTGCGACAGGAGCGTACGAGATGAGAATGAACCAGGATTTCGAGGGAGCCATTGCGCTTCTGAAATCCGCTATTGAAAGTGACCCGAATGATGCCCACGCGAGATTCGAGCTCGCGAGAATCGAATTCTATACCGCAATGCCGCCCTGGTTCGGAGGCCTCGGCAGGGCCGAGAAGCTGATCAGGAAAGCCCTGAAGCTGGACCCGACAAACGAGAGATACCATTACTGGGCCGGCTATATCGCGGGCTATCGGGGCATATACTTCATTCACTTTTTCAGGCTGCTCAAGGTGACGTTCGAAATCAAGAGAGCGGCCAAGGCATTCGAATGCGCGGTCGCGCTCAAGCCAGACTTCCACGCCGCGAGGCTATCGCTCATCCAGGTGCTTGCAAGCACTCCGGCCTTCTTGGGAGGGAACGGCAAGAGGGCGAAGGAGCATGCGGAGGTGCTCCAGCGAATGGACCCTGTCCTGGGGGCAGAGGCCGCCTGCAAAGCCATGGAAGATCCCACACCTGAACGAAAGCTCGAGATATGGAGAGCTCTCCTCGAGGACCACGACACCGACCCCAGAATCTACATGGAGATCGGTCAGATATATCTATCCTCTGCCGAGAACCTCGAGCTGGTGGACCGTGCGGACTATCTGGAGAAGGCTCTTCAGAATCTGTCTAAAGCAGAGGAGCTCGATCCGAACAGCACTAAGAACCTATTCAAGCTCGCCAGATGCTATCGGCTTTTGGGTGAACACAAGACGGAGATAGCATACTACGAGAAGATCCTGGCCCTCGAGCCTACTCCACCCGTCCATGTTCAGCAAAAGGCCTTGCGAGGACTTCGTGGTGCAAACATGAAGATCGGCAATATCGCGAGAGCGGAAGAACTGGCGAAGACCGTAAAGGAGCTGACCCCTTACCTCTGCCTGGTTGATAACTATGACGAATGGCTCTTGCCACCTTGATGAACAAGACCGGCATCTACATTCACATCCCATTCTGCGTGCGGAAGTGCGCTTATTGCGACTTCGTGTCATATCCGGCTGATGCGAAGGAGGTGGGGGCTTATTTCAGAGCCCTGATGGGGATCGAGCTCGCGAACGCCATCGAATTCATCAAATCTCGGGGGCGAAGCGTCGAGACTATCTATATCGGTGGTGGCACGCCCACATCTGTCGATAGACGACACCTGACCTCGCTCGTTCGCGTTTGCATGAATGAGCTGCCATACGCGGGCAATATCGAGATAACTGTCGAGATGAATCCGGGGACGGTGGATAAGGAATACATCAGGGCCCTCATTATGGCGGGTGTGAGCAGGTTCAGCATCGGAGTGCAGAGCTTCAATGATGAGACGCTCCGATTTCTCGGGCGAATTCACTCCGCGGATGAGGCTCGTCGATCCATCAGGATGGCAAGGGGTGCCGGCTGTAGCAATCTCAGCCTGGACCTTATCTACGGCACGCCTGGAGAGAGCCTTGCTGGTCTTCTCCATTCCGTCGAGAAGGCCGTATCGCTGAATCCTGAGCACTTATCAGTCTATGGTCTCTCGATTCCCGAAGGCACGCGGCTTTACTCGAACCTCCAAGCCGGGACCTTCGAGCAGACCAGTCCCGAGGTGCAGCGCGAGATGTATGAAGCGTTGAGGGAGACGCTTGCGATGGCGGGATACGCGCAATACGAGATATCGAGCTGGGCTAGGCCGGGCTTTGAGTGCAGGCACAATCTCAACTATTGGCGACTTGGCGAGTATCTCGGTCTCGGGTGCGCGGCAAGCTCCTTCATCGACAACGTGCGCCGAAAGAACATCGACGACCATCGCGAATACGTAAGACGCCTGGAAGGCATGGAAAGCCCGATCGCCGAGCAGGAATCGCTGAGCAGCGAGCAGCGGATCGAGGAGACGGTCATGCTCGGCCTTCGGATGAGAGAGGGCATCTGCCTGAAATCACTCTCAGAGCGCGAAGGCTACGACCTGCTGACTGAGAAGCGTGAGACAATCGACAGACTCCTGCACGCGAATCTCATCAAGATCGAGAGTGGCTACCTGCGGCTGACCGACGAGGGCATATTGGTCGCCGACGAGGTCATCCTCTGGCTAGCCTGAGCGTTGTCAGGCGCTGCACCCACGCCTTCGGTGCGCTAGTGCTCGCTCATTCGAGGGATATTGGCCCATAGACCAGCGAGAGCACGACCGCGTATCCTGATTCCGTGAGGCCGCTCGCGACGAAAGGCGAGGCATTCGCCCTGGCTATCCAGAGCGACGGGTAATCATCCCACGCACCTGTTGGCAACTGGGCCATGATGCTCGACGGGATAGTGAACTCGCCATCGTCGGAGCAGCGGCAGCTGCAATGTCGCTCAGTGTGCGTCACGCTGTCCCATGCATCGATTCCGAGGAAGATATCTGACGATCCACGCGACCGCCACTCGACCGAATATGCCTTGCTGGCGTCGATCACGACGTCGTCACCGAAATCCGGATGATGGAGTTCCAGCGTCTGGGGCGCGACAACCGAGACGTTGAAGGCGCCTACATCCTGGCCTCCGTATCCGACAAATCGGTATTCCGCTCCGGCCGAGTAATATTCGTCATCGAGGTCATCGTTCTCGTACCAAACTTCCCCCTCCTCCATGTATCTGCGGAGCGAGGCATTCCCGTCGGGGCTTCCCAGCATGTCTATATGATCTCCAGCGTCCAGGTTGCCGGCGTCTATCCTGAAATCGCGGGAAGTCACCACACAGGTGTCTATCGGAAGGGCCAGGAGTGAGTTGAGCGACAGCTCGGGCTCCCGATCATACTTGATGAAAGCACCGTCGGCGCTGACCGAAGCGCCCCAGTCTCCCTCATCGTCGTAATAGCGCCCGGACGATATCTCGACGTAGCCCGTTGACCAGTGGTCCGCGGCTTCCTTCACTTCGAACCAGTCGAACGAGATGTCGGCGATGAAATAGAGCGTGCCGGGGCTTGTGAATGCTGCAGCGAACCAATACTGCCCCGGTTCTGTCGCCGGAAGGCTCGAGTCCCCGACTTCATACGCAGAGAGCTCTGTCATCGGGAATAGAAAGCCGTGCTCCAAATATACATTGCTCAGTATCGGCATGAATTCAGTGCTCCAGCCCGGGACCTCATAGATAGAGCCATTTGGCGCGCCGAGCGCGATGTGCACATCTGTATAGACGCCGGGGCCGTCGTTATGGCCCGACACCGACAGGACCAGCGTGTCCACACCGAGAGTGTAGATATCCTTGTCAATGCGGACTTCAACACCGAGGTCCGCCGCAAACATCTCGCCAGAGAAGGCGAGCACCAACAGAACGCAGGCCATGAAACCCAAGATCCTCGCGCCCATCATCCAGTCCTTTCCCTCAATGCTCAAATCGGACATTAAATTCCACGGAATACAGGCGAAATACTCGCCAATGAATCCCGCTCGATCGGAGAATTATATCACATCCCAACGAAATGGATGCTCCCTCACATATCGCTCGAAGAACTCGTAGCGATTCTCGAGGACCTCACGGAGGTAGGCTGTCTTTCGGAATACTTGCTCTGGATCGACATCAATCTGCGCGACGCCAGTTTGGATCGCGGCGCGCGCGACTGCGCGTGCCTCGGTTGGCATTGCACGGGGATCGACTGGGCTCGATATGATGTATTCCTCGGATAGGTCGGCGTCGCTCACCAGCGAGGCCAGCGCGTTCGCGGCGGCGATGAACATCGGCTCGTTCATGTCGGACGCCCTCGCGGAGAGTGCACCCCTGAAGAGACCAGGGAATCCAAGGACGTTGTTGATCTGGTTCGGATAGTCCGAGCGGCCCGTGGCGACGATGCGAGCACCTGCCTCCTTAGCCTCCTCAGGCATTATCTCTGGATCAGGATTCGCCATCGCGAAGACTACAGCATCATTCGCCATCGACCGAACCATATCCCCCGAGACCTGCTTCGCAACCGATAGCCCCAGGAAGACGTCGGCGCCCTTCATCGCGTCGGCGAGCGTGCCCTTGATCATATCCGCGTTCGTCCGCTCCGCGATCTCTTCTTTATATGGATTCATCCCGACCGGCCTTCCCCTGTAGATGGCGCCCTTGGTGTCGCAAAGCACAACGTGCCTCGCGCCAGCGCACATCAAAAGGTCAGTAACGGCTATCCCGCTCGCGCCGGCACCATTCACGACGATCCTGACGTCACCAATCGGCTTGCCCACAATCTTAAGGGAATTTATCAAACCGCTCAGGACTACGACCGCGGTCCCGTGCTGGTCGTCGTGGAACACCGGGATCGAGAGCTCCTCGCGAAGCGCCTTCAGGATGTCGAAGCACCGGGGCGCGGAGATGTCCTCCAGGTTGATGCCGCCGACGCAAGGCTCCAGGTTCTTCGCGAACTCGATGATTTTGTCTGTGTCCTTCGTGCCGATACAGAGCGGAAAGGCATCGACGCCAGCGAGCATTTTGAATAGAACCGACTTGCCCTCCATCACTGGGATTCCCGCCGCGGGGCCGATGTCACCAAGTCCGAGGACGGCGGTCCCGTCAGAAAGGACCACGATGGTGTTGTCCTTGGATGTATATTCATGAACCATCTCCGGGTCGCGCGCGATCGCGCGGCACACGTCAGCGACGCCGGGGGTATAGGCGAGCGTCAGGTCC
>JAFGIT010000412.1 GCA_016929465.1 Candidatus Coatesiibacteriota bacterium
AACCAGGCGTCTCCCGACCTTCGAATACATCCTGATCGATGGATTGAACTCCGAGATATCACATGCGGAAGCGCTGGCCTATCTGCTCAAAAGGGTCCGCTGCAAGGTGAATCTCATCCCGTTCAACAGGACCTGTCACACGGAGTTCATGCCACCGAGCTCGAATAAAGCGACCCGGTTCCTCACTGCCCTTGAAAATTCAGGCATCAAGGCTACTATCAGGCATTCTAAAGGAGGTGAAATAGCCGCAGCCTGTGGGCAGTTAGTCAATAGAAGGGCCGAAGAGATGAAAGACCAGGATTACTAAGGCGTGAATTAGGCCGTGGATAGGCGTGACGCTCGTCCATAACGTCCATCAAGTCCATCCTGTCCATCAGCCGATGGAACAAGACGGACAGCTTCAGAAAGCCCGTCCTACACTGCCAACTGCCAACTGCCAACTGAAAAAAGATGTTCGCACTGAATAACATATCGCTCAGATTCGTCGACCGGAAGATCCTCGACAACGTCTCGTGGCACGTCTCGGATGGCGAGCGTGTAGGCGTCGTCGGCGCTAATGGTTCAGGAAAGAGCACGCTCCTGAAGATCATCGCGGGCCTACAAGAGCCCGACTCGGGCTGCGTCGAATCGCCCAAGAACAGCACGTTCGGCTACCTTCCGCAGCAGATATACGAAGCGCTCAGGCTCACCGTCTGGGACGAGGCGATGGAGGTCTTCGCGGACGTCATCGAGCTCAGGCACGAGATGCAGAGGCTGGAGCACGAGATCACTGCGGCTGCAGACGAAATAGAGGATGGTGATTCGCTGCTCGAGAGATATGGTGCAGTCCAGCATCGGTTCGAGCAGCTCGACGGCTTCGAGGTGGAGTCGAAGGTGGGGACAGTCCTGCACGGCCTCGGATTCCAAAAGAGCGACTTCCACAGGCCTTCAGCCGAGTTCAGCGGCGGCTGGCAGATGCGCATCGCGCTGGCAAAAGTCCTCCTGCAGCAGCCTGATATCCTCCTCCTCGACGAGCCCACGAACTACCTCGACCTGGAGGCAAGGCAATGGCTCGAGCAATACCTGATCGACTACGAGGGGATCGTGGTCATCGTCTCACACGACAGGTATTTCCTCGACAAGATGGTCACCCGCCTCGTGGAGGTCGGATTTGGCAAGCTGGAGCACTACGCCTGCAACTATTCGAAATACGAAGTGGAGAGGGTCGAGCGACGCGAACTGCTCGAAAAAAAATATCGCCACCAGCAGGAGCATATCGCGCACGTGCAGGCGTTCATCGACAAGTTCCGATATAAAGCAAGCAAGGCGAGTTCCGTACAGAGCAGGGTCAAATACCTCGAGAAAATTGAGCTGATCGAGCTCCCGCCCGAGACCAAGAAGCTGAGGTTCGAATTCCCCCAGCCAGAGCGGGGCGGCAAGGAGGTTGTCAGCATCAAGAATCTGAAGAAGGCTTATGGCGACAACACGGTCTTCGAGAACCTCGACTTGACTATCGGGAGGAATGAGCGAGTCTGCCTGGTCGGCGTCAATGGAGCAGGGAAGACGACCCTGCTGAAGATGATCGCAGGCGTGGAGCCTTTCGACACGGGCGAGATCAAGCTCGGACACAACATCAAACTGGATTACTTCTCACAGGACCAGGACACGGACCTCACTCCCGATGCAACCGTGCTGGAGGAGATGGAGTCGGTCACGCCGATTGAGATGATATCCCGCTTGCGTGGCATTCTCGGCAACTTCCTCTTTTCGGGCGATGACGTCCTGAAGCGGGTGAAGGTCTTGAGCGGCGGGGAGAGAGCGCGGCTCGTTCTCGCGAAGATGATGTTCCGCCGCGCGAACCTGCTGGTCCTCGACGAGCCCACCAACCACCTCGACATTGCGGCAAAGCAGGTCTTTGAAGACACGCTGCACCGTTACACCGGGACCGTGATCCTGGTCTCGCACGATCGTCGCCTGATGAATAACGTGGCGACCAGGATCCTGGAGGTGGAGAACGGTGAGATCACCGAATACCTCGGCAACTACGACGACTACCTCTACCGGAAGCGGCAGGAGGAGACCCGCCCGACCGAGCCACGCGCCCAGGCCGTGGATGTCGATGTTAGACCGACTATTCCTCAGGTTGAGGAAGGACCACACCCACAGAGCAAAGAGGGCAGGCGCCTGAAGCAACTCGCGAACGAGGAGAAGCAAAGGCGAGAGAGGGAACTCGCCGATCTCAAGGACCAGGCGGCCGAACTGGAGGCGGAAATTGCAGCGACCGAGGCCAAGCTCGCCGAGCTCAAATCGGTCTTGCCAGAATCGGACGATGAGCAGCTCTCGCCGAAATTCCGTGCCGCCCGTCAGGAAAACAAGAGACTGAGCAAGCGTCTCCCCAAGCTCTACCAGATGTGGGAGAGCCTCCTGAAGCAGGAGCACACCCTCCGCGGGCATCATAGGAGGTAGGCTGAGCCCTTCCCCTGGCGAGGGGAATTCTGGGCCCGTAGGCTCCCACCTACGGCTATTATAGAGCCGCCCATTCGGGGCTTGGAGGCATTCAGACAGGCTGCGTTCGATGCGCCCGATGCCGGCGTCGTTCCCCTGATAGGGGGAATACAATGGTAGCCGTATGGCGGAAGCCTACGGATTCGAATGCCAACCGTTTCCTCCCAATCGGCCCTGAAGGGGTCGAACAAAGAGAGACGCAGATGCCGGTATTGAATTGCCTCGATCTTCGCTTTTCAATTCACAATCGAGAATTGACCCCAACGGAGGCAGAAAGGACAAGGGGGAAGGGAGAAGAGGATTCATATAGCGCGGCATCGAGCTATCGCTGTGCCCCGAGAGTTCGGATCCCATCATATTGAAACCCGATTATTGGCAATGAGAATCAGGTTGACGGTGTGGCCTCATTTATGATATATTAGACTACTGAGCTTTATATCATCATTTATGCAACGACGAGGTCAAACCAAGTGGCCTTTATATGCGTAAACTCAATCTCGGCGCCCGACGTCCGAGCAAACCATAAACCCGGAGGACCATAATGCCGTCAAGACCGATTCGCTTAGTTCTCACATCTATTCTCATCTTTATATTCACATGCTGCCCAGCATTCGCCCTCGACTACTACGTCGATGGGACGAATGGCGACAACGCAAACTCTGGCCTGATCCCCGATGAAGCGTGGAAAACCATTACGCACGCGATTGACTCGGCGGAGGCGACAGCGATTGAGCCGGCTATGATATATGTTGCGGCGGCAACCTATGCCGCCAGCACAAATGGGGAGAGCTTCCCATTGACGTTAGGGAGTCATATCACCGTCAGTGGCGAGGCCCCGGAAATGACCGTTCTGGATGGAGAGCTCCTGGGCAGTATAATCGAGTTTAGAGATGCGTCCAACTCAACCCTGAAGAACCTTTGTCTAGTCCGCGCCTCAGGCGACACTGCCATATATTGTTGGTGTTCATTCGTCGCAATCGAGGGCTGTTACATCGAGCAAAACAGGAGCTCATCCACGATAGTCAACACCGTCCCCGATTACCGACAGAATGGTTCATTATTCCTCCGTGATTGCTTGATATATAATAACCTCTGTGATCTCGATTACGGCTGTATAGCTAGCCCCGAGGATATCACGATCGAATCATGCATTTTTCAGAATAATTCGGCACGGACTATGATCAGCGGAGGAACTGCAACCATACGTCAATGCTTGTTTGAGAGAAACTCTGGCAGAATCATCAGCGCATATCGTCCGACTGTGGAAGATACCATTATACGGGACAACGAGGGCGACAGAATCCTTCATCTTGAACGCTATGTGGCCAAATTCAAAAGATGCGTGATTGAATCGAATGTGATGTCCGAACCGCTGTTTGAATTGAGGGGAGGGGGCTGGTGGATGACTGGAGTATTTTATCCTCAGCTACTCCTCCAAGATTGCATTATCGTCCGGAATACATCACTCGGAGGCTCATTGATCTATACATACGATATGACTCCCACCCGTCGCAGCCAATCTTATGTCGAAGATCAGGAGTATATCGAAGATGACCGCATCGCTATAAGACGGTGCATAATAGCTGAAAATACTGGCCAGAGGAATACGCGGGCGGACGATGCTATGCCCATGTTGGGAATAATTAATTCAATGCGCATCCAAGATTGCGTCTTTTGGGAGAATAGCATCAAGCTCGACACGCATTGGGACAATTGGTCGAGCTCGAACGTCTGGCCTTACAATATCGACCACTGTTGTTTGGAGACTGAAGCGGAGGGCGAGGGCAACTTCGTAGCGGATCCGCTATTCGTGACCGGGCCTTTGGGCGACTATTATCTGTCGAACGTCGGCGCGGGGCAGGACATGGATAGCCCGTGCATCAATGCTGGCTCGATGAGCGCGGCCGAGGCCGGCCTTGCTTCCATGACAACCCGGACCGATGGCGAATTCGACACCGGGACGCTCGATATCGGCTACCACTACTCCGCCACGCCACCGACCATTGGTTGCGAAGTCTCTGACGGCTTTGAGACGCTGCCACTCACTACGGGCGATCCGCTGACCGCCTCATTCTCGGTCGAGAACGCCGGCCTCCCACTCTGGGTCGATATCTACGCGGGCTTCATCCTACCTGACGGCACCATCCTCCTCGTAACGCCGAACGGCTTCACCACCGAGTTCGTGCCCTTCATCGAGACAGTTCACCTCCCTGCGGACTACGCCTCAGCCGACATCACGGTATTCGACGCCCCCATCCCCGATGGCCTCCCGGATGGCGTCTATACTTTCGCCGCAGCACTCTCTCTAGGAGGTGAATTCCGCCCAATCGGAGAGATCGCAACTAGCAGCTTCGAGATCGGGCTAAACTGACAACTCGACATGGAGGACAACGTGAATACCAGATTATCCCAGGTCATCTTCGCTATC
>JAFGIT010000413.1 GCA_016929465.1 Candidatus Coatesiibacteriota bacterium
AGGATAATCGCGCATCTGAAGGACAATGTAGGATCGGCAAATAGAGCCATAGGCCCAGATGTATTTGAGATTGCGGAGCGCCTGGCAAGTCCGACGATGGTGTCTCCATGGTCGGCTTCTGTCATACAATACCACCTATATGAAAGGTATCTTCAGGTCCTTGCGAAAGACCCTATGACCGCGAAGAAGATACTGCTCAATATCGGGAAGGCATACAGATATATGGGCTGGTATGACAAAGCGGAAAAGACCATGAAGGAAGGCCTCAAGTACTTCAGGGGAGACGTGAACTTCCGAAGGGGGCTTGCGGTGGTTTATGCAGAGCAGAAGATGTATAGGAAGGCCGCCGAGGTCTTCTCTCAGGTTGGCGACAGTTTTGCCGAGGGCGTTGCCTGGACTCTGGCCGAGCAACATGATCGGGCTATTGAGGTGTTCAGCAAATTGCTCACATCGAATCTGGACCATCAACATCCCGGGGAGCACGCTCGCGCTTGGACGGTGACAGGCGATATCTATGAGGAGCGCGGCGATCGTCAGTCACTTCTCAAGGCGAAGAACTGCCATGAGAAGGCGCTCTTTCTGATACAATCCGCTGCGAACTATAAACGTCTGTCCGACATTCTGCAGAGACTAGGGCGGGATGACGAGGCGAAGGAGATTTATCGCAAGGCCCTTCAGCTGCACCAGGAGGGGCAGCCCCTGGAGGATGAGCCGCTGAGCCTGAACGCTTTGTTCACGGAATGAGTCTCCGACCGCTCCGGCGCCGCGTCTGACGCAGCGCCAATGCTTTGTCGTAGGCAGAGACAATATTGCTGGTGGTTCGCTCCCAGTTGAACTCTTGCTCCGAGCGCTTACGAGCCATTTCGCCAAGGCTCGCCCTCAATCCGGGCTCTCTCAGAAGCTTGATTATGTTGTCCGCCAGGCTGCGCACGTCCCCCGGACCAACGAGAAGCCCGGCCTCGGAGACCATTCTCCTGACATCACCCATATCGGAAGCTACGATTGCCTTACCGGCGGCGAGATACTCAGCTATTTTTAGCGGGCTCTTGCATCGCGTCAATTCATTGTCGGGGAAGGTTGCGACGCATACATCGGCAGCTCTGACGTAGTCAGCGACCCTCTGGTGCGGGATATACCCGGTGAAATCGATGTGCGTGCCTTGATCATCCGCCAGACGGCGCAGATTCTCGAGCTTCGATCCCCCTCCAATGACCATGAACTGCGCATCCGGAATCTCCGCTCGGACCATGGCCGCGCATTGGACGAATTCCTCGGCGAACGAGAATTCCTCCAGTTGGCCCTGATAGAGCACCATCGGCGGCTTGACGCCCAGGGCATCGATCTCCTTCTTTTCCGGCTTGCCGGGATGAAAGTGAGATAAGTCCGCGCCAACTGGGGCATCAAACAGCCGGTCTGGGGCTGCGCCATACATCAGCGCCAGCGTCTTCAAGCGCATACTGGCCACTGAAATCGTGTCAACGAGACGGACGAGACGACGCTCTACAAGTGCAAATTCACCAATCTGAGAATAGGGGCGTTTATACGGCGGCGTAGCGCATTTCAGAATTTCGGTTTCGTTGTCGTCCCAGTCATAGTGAACCGGTTTATGATTCATGATCGAAGCAAAGACCGCAGGCAGCGAAGCGGTGGGATGACACTTCTGAACGTGGACCAGGTCGTGTGTTTTGATGAGTCTATTCACTATGAGTGCGTTGTGAAATACAGCGCCCTTCTCCGCCATCAAGCGCACGCCAGGGACTCTCTTGAGATAGGAGAATTCCCGCAGAGACAGATTGATGTCCGTCGGAGCCAGGTTCAGATGGCCAACTGCTGCAAGAGTGACCTCGATCCCATTATCAAGCAGTCGCTTGATGATATTCGCGGGGCGGACGAAACTGGCGACGCTTCCGGGAGCATATGGATATAGGAATAGGACTCTCAATCAGTCTTTCCTCTCGATGCGCTGCCACAGCCCACCCGGCTTCACCTGCCCGAGGAGGATGTGGAACCAGCCCAGGATTATCCCCGCGAATTGAAGCAAAGGAAACACCTCACGCATTGCGATCAATGCGACCATGCCTGCGAGCGAAACCCACAGCACCCACAGACCGAGCTTGACCGTCAGAAAGACCAAATTATACAGCATGAATGCCGGCAAGATAAGCGCGAAGGCTCTCCTCCAGGGCTGCGTGACCGCCCCAAAAAATCCGAAGCGTGGATTGCCGATCATGGTCCAGTAGTGGCCCATTGTGACCAGCGTCGTGCTGACTCGGCGTCGAATCTGGACCATCTCTGCCCAGACCGTCTCGGGGCAAGCCTCAAGGACGGGCGTGTTCTTCGAGACCACGCACCGAAAGCCCTGCTTTCGGACTATGAAGGTAATCTCCAGGTCATCGATTATGGCCTTCTCGGGTAGCCTCTCGACCAGGTCGTGACGGAAGGCCAGGAATCTGCCGTCCAGGCTGCAAGCGGAATCGACGAGACCCTCCGTGTATCTCATCTCCCAATCCGAGACGTGGAACCTGAGCTTGCTCTTCATGTAGGGGATATTCTCATCGCGCAAGGTCACGAGCCCAGAGACCGCCCCGATGTCATCTCGAATAAGCCCCACCGCCTCCTTCACAGCGCTCGGTCCAACAGTCGTATCAACATCCGTAACGATGACGATCTCGGCATCCGTCGCCGCAAGGCCGGCGTTGATTGCCTTGTTCTTCCCACGCTCGCACTGGAGCATGATCACCGGGAACTCCTGGATGATCTCGGCGGAGCGGTCCGTCGAATCATTGTCGATGACGAAGAAGGCGATCTTGTCTTCAGGATAGTCCGCCTTCAGTATGTTTTCGAGCTTCTGCCGGATGAACTTCTCCTCATTGAAGACCGGTATCAGAATGGCGACGGTCGGCCACTCATCGGGCTCGATGCTCTCGAGCGGACCACGCCGCCTGGCAAGGATCTTCGTGATCGTGGAGTAGCCGACGAGCACAAAGAGAATGATCACGGTCGAGACCCAGAAAACGGCCCAGAGCAGAATGTTCATAAATCCTTCCGAAGATAGGCTCTCAAAGCAAATTTGTCGCCGCCAAGAGTATTGACTAGGCGAGTAGTAGTCAAGGGGGGAGCGCCCTCTCTAGTCGTCTGCCTGGCAAATCTCTCTCAGGAGGGCATCAAAATCCCTGACTAGCTTACCGAAAGATGGGCATCGATCCATGCAGGCCTTGAGATCAACGATCGAGACGAGTTTTGGTTGATCAACCACTTCGGAATAACGCCTTTGCCCATTCATGAGTTCCGATAGGCGACCCTTGGCGTCCCGAGGGCTTTCAGGATCACCTTCAAAGGCCGCATCTGCTTTAATTCCGCATACGTCTCGAATCGACTCAATGCCTCCTAGAAGCCAAGATTCAAACTCGGACTTCGCCAAGACTATCTTGGTCATGAGCTCGCCATGCCCAGATTGCGCGGTTCACCAACCTCGGCCCAAGGTCAGCAGGGCAATCGTCGCCGGCGTCCAAGATGATCAGAATGCAGCTACATCCGGCACGTGAGCGCCTGGCCATATGAATTGTCTTCTCGAGCTCGCCCTCCTTCACTATCTTATTGCGTCTGATGCGAATCGGCTTCGCGATGCAGCCGACAAACTCATTCCGGTCGGTATTCTGGAGGAGCCGGCGTAGTAGGATAGGGACTGATTCAACCTCCGATTGGCCCTCGACGATGGGGACGATGGTTTTTTCACTCATTTTGTTCCGGATGCGTCAAAGAGCGCCAGCTGTTTTCCGGACATCTGAACAGCCTCTTCGTCAGGCCCAAGCTCATCAGCTGCAAGAAGCTCTCCCGCCGTACAGAGTCTTTCCTGTATCAGTTTACGAGTTTGTTCTCCTACCGGCCCGATGCGGGTCTTTCCATCTTTCCATTCCACGATCCTAATCTGATCATCGCGGATGCGCTTGGCGTCGAGAATCTCTGGACTATGTGTAGCAATTATCACTTGAGAACGCTCGCTCGAATCAATGAGAACATCGACGACGGCTTCCGAAGCCGCCGGATGAATTGATGACTCCGGTTCCTCGATCCCTATCAGTGAAGGTGACGAAGGTTGAAACGCGGCCAAAAGAACTCCGAGAATCCGCAATGTCCCGTCAGACATACTAAGAGCATCGAATGTCACGGAGCTCTTGGAGGCAATTCTCTGGATGAATTGCAGCGTCTCTTTGGGCCCAATGGTCTTGTGTCTAATCCCTTCGACTCCTTTGACAAGCTTGGATAGCAGGTCGCATATCAACTGATATTGATGAGATCCCCCGTCCTCAGAAAGCCTCTCGAGGGCCTGGAGGACGGAAGCCGCGTTGCTTCCATCTCGCCTTAATACGTCCCCTTCGTCAGGTTGCTGCAGTTCTTTTATTTTTCCAGGGGAGAATGAATAACATCTCATTCGTGCTAAAAAGTCATAGACCGGTCTAAATTGGGGCAATGTCGCAAGCAAAGGCAACGCAAGGCGGTCGCTCTCAACTGGAAGGTCGCCCTGCAAAAAGGGCAGATTCTCAAGATTGACCTCGCCATTTTGGCGACTAAAGCCTGGGCCATCTGTCTTCAGGACAGTGCCCTCCTGAATGGTGCAACTCTCGTTTTTGATCTCAAAAATACCGCCTTTGACCGCCCCAATCTCAAAAGCGTATTGGGATGAACGCCGGCCGTCCAGATCGATAAAGAGGCGAAATCCAAGATTCGTCGGACGTCCCCCACTGCCGCTGGACCGCCAGCGAACAGAGCCAATCCCTCCTCTCTTCTTGAGCGCAAGCTCGACCGAAGCTGTCAGACTGTCCGAAACGAATGCGAGAGCGTCCAAGAGATTGCTCTTCCCGGCGCCGTTGTGGCCCACAAAGACCGTGAAATGGTCAAGGTCAACAACCGCGTCAGCAATGCTCTTGTAGTTCTTAATCTGCACTCTGTTAAGCATCTATACTCCTGTATCTCCCCATGATAGGCTAGCAAGCGCACCCATTCTAGCTCCCCATCTATTTACGTCAAGCTGACGTTCATTCGCAGTCGTCCCAACCAACTTCGAAACCGGGTTGAATCGCCATCCAAATTCGAGAGGACGTCGCATTTGGAAGATCGTCAGAGAGAGCAAGGAGCGGGAAAAGGCCGCTCTTCGCAACGCTGGCTTCAACTTCCCTTCGGCAGGATCACGGTGGTCTCGCACCGCCGACATGGACAAGCAAAGGCAATACCGCAAGAGGCAGTAATATCGATCTCCTCAACCAAGCTGACGCCCCGGACAAATCGAACTCAATAAGAGGCCCGAATCGACTCATTTTGAAATCGGCTCAGGAAGGCTGGACTTCGGAGGTATCGCACACCTGAATCGTGAATGCGCATAGGCTCGGCTCTCCGATGAATTCGATGCTCCCCGGTTCTGCCAGGGCTGCCGCAAAGAGATAATCGCCCGGGTTTTGTGGGGCGGTCGTGCGGAAAACCTCGCTTGGTCCGAAGTCAAATCCTCTCGGTAGCGAGACGTTGGTCATCCAGGGATATATCCCGATAGCAATGCCGCCGGCCGTAATTGAGGCGATTTGCCCGTCCGGGAGAACGAATGCTATGTAGGCATCGACGGAGGTTTCAGGACCCTGGTTGTGCGCCACAATATACCCAATCAACAGGTCGCCTGGACTGAACTCGCTCGAATTGAGTGAGCACCCGATCGTCGGTCCTTGGTCGAGCGCTACCGGGTAATGATAG
>JAFGIT010000414.1 GCA_016929465.1 Candidatus Coatesiibacteriota bacterium
GACGCCGGAGATCCTAGCGATAATCCGTTCTGCGATCCGACAAACACCAAATACTCAACGGCTGTCAATGGCTTTCTCGACATGAACACCGTTGATATAGGATACCACTACAAGCGGCATGGGATAACAGCGATTGACCTCGTGTCGTTTACTGCTCATGAAGAGGCAAGCAGCATGATAATCAGCTGGGAGACTGGCGCCGAGATCGACAACGCGGGCTTCGTGCTCTTCAGGAATGTCGCGGGCACCACGGAATACAAGCAGATTAGCGGCATGGTCGAGGCACGAGGGACTGCCGCCTCAGGTGGCTCATATCGCTTTGTCGATGACACCGTTAGGCGAGGCATCTTATACGAATACTGGCTGGTTGACATCGAGACAAGTGGCAAGTGGACTGGCCACGGGCCGGTTACGGCGAAGCTCCCATCTGCTCTCGAATTGACTGAATTGTTAGTTCTCAACCATCCGGTGAGTAGGAGATAGTGATGAAGAAGAACAGCGCCTATGAAGCGCCGAATATACTGACATTTGACGGCGACTCGCTGACTTCGATCCTGGGGCCGAGTTTGTCATGCACGGGATTTGGTGGCTCAGCGAACTGCTGACGCGCCTGTTAGAACTCAATCGTGCCTTACACGAGTCTCTGAAGGGGCGGAGCGATTTCGCCCCTTCTGCATTTTACCCATCCCCGAGATTGACTCATCGGCGGGAAATGCCTTACCGTTGTTGAAGGCAGATGGGGCAGCCCGTCGGGTCGTTACAACGTGTTTGGTTCTAGTTTTGAACTCGAATTTTCCAGGCGTTCGGATATAGATGACGAAGAAATTTCTCGAGGCGCACACGATTCGCAGCTTCGTATCGCCAGTCGGTGCTGTGGCAGGGCTTTTGCGCTATTTGAAGGATGTTCGCCCCTTCTATCATCTGATGGGGCTTTCTGGCTTTGCGTTCAGGATCAACGTCGGAGACCGCATCTGTCCGAGCTCACCTTGCGCCTTCGACTGGGACCATCTCCTGCCGCGAGCGATGATGCTGCTCGGTTACGACTGCACGGTCGTCCAGGCGTTTTCCACCCACTTTCAATACCAGAAGAAACTCGATGAGGCGCACGCACTGATAAAACGGAGCATCGACGCCGATCGGCCGCTCATCGGTTGGGAACTGGACCTTGCCGAGTTCGGCGTCATACGCGGCTACGACGACGATGCGCGGGTGTATCTAATCGACGGAGTCCTTGCTGAAGAAGGTGAGGAGACGATGCCATACGATAGATTGGGTCGCGGCGAAACTGGAGGGCTATTCGTGCTAAAGCCCGGCCAGAAGTTCGAGACCGATCCCCTGCTCTGTGCGAAACGGGCCATCGAATATGCGGTGTTTCATCACACACTCGAAGCACCGATCTCGAAATACTACGAGACCGGCCCCGCGGCATACGGGAAGTGGATGGAGGCTCTGACCAGAAAAGAGGCCGATCCATTCGGTGCCTCGTATAACGCGAGGGTCGTCCTCGATGCACGCGTCGCGGCTGTGAGCTACCTCCAGCAGATTGAGCCGCTTTTCCCGGCCGTCGATGCCGATGCACTCGAGGAGGCCGCGCGTCATTTCGACCAAGTTGCGGACGCATTCATGCTATTCAGCGGAGTATTCGCTTTCCCCGGAGAGGAGCAAGCGTTCAAATCCGACCTGAACCTCCAAAAAGGCCTCGGGTGGATATCGCGCGCCCGAGCCGAGGAGAACAAGGCGATCGACGCGCTCCGAAAGATAACCGCCAAGGGCCGGAAGTAGCATGGCCGACCGGGTCAGCTACTCACTCGTAATCCGACGCTTCTTAAATCCGCTCTTCACATTCGTCACAACAAAGAAACGCTCCCTCTTCTTCCTCGATCTGAAGCGATACACGTCGGCAGGGGTATCGCTCTTCGAAGCGGTCGTTACGATGCGAAGATACACCAGGAACGGCCATCTGAGGGCTGTTCTGGATAAGATGATCGCAATGGTCCAGGCAGGTCGCGGTATAGGAGATGCACTCGCCCTCTTCCCCGCCACGTTCACCGAATTCGAACTGGCAATGATCGATCTCGGCGAGCAGACCGGCAAGCTCGACCTCGCCCTCAGCAACATCTCGGACAAGCTCAAGACCGACCACATGATCAAGTTGAAGGTCCTGAAAGGGCTCTCATGGCCAGTGCTGACATTCATGGTGATCGCCGGCGTTTTCATGTTCATGCCCATGATTGGCCAGCAGACGCCGATCACCGTCACGCCCTTTAGATTCGTCGCAACCATACTCGGCATCTTCAGCATTGTCCTGGCCGTGAAACTGATAAGAGCTACTCCGGGGCTCGGATATACATTCGACTATTTCTTCGGCGCCATCCCATTCTTAGGCGGTGTCATGAAGAAAGCGGCGCTCGCGAGGTTTGCGACTTCATTCTCATACGCCTATTCGTCAGGCAGCGATATCCAGGAGACCTTGAGGCTTGCGGGGCGAAACTCTCTGAATAACGTATTCAGAGCGGAGACAGAGCGCGTCGCGGCCCAGATAAAAAAGGGCGTCAGCCTGACAGATGCGTTCGAGGACGCACGAATGATCCCGCCGCTCTTGAAGCAGATCATCGCGATGGGCGAGAAGACCGGCGACTTCGAGGAGGGCATGGCGAACATCACTGAATACGCAAAAGAGGAAGTCGATGCGGCAATCGACCTGATGGTGAAATTCGGCATCGTGATGCTCTTACTCACGGGAGCTGCCGTGGTCTTCTTCTTTGCCCTGAATTTCTACAAGGGCCAGCTCGAAAAGGGCCTCGAGATAATGGACAGGGCGAGTCCGGTCAGGAACCGGTAGGGGCAGACCTCGCCCACTTGTCCAGAATGCTGGGATGTGGGCATTACCCCAAGCAAAAGGGCGACCTTTCGGCCGC
>JAFGIT010000415.1 GCA_016929465.1 Candidatus Coatesiibacteriota bacterium
AGCACAATCTTACGAATCTTTCTAGACATGATATAATCCTCCTAATCGAGGATTATACCACCTCAATTTGGGAACGCAACACTAGCTTCGGTCCATCTAGCACATTCTGCGTGGAGATCGGCGATACTGCAAAGGAGGCGTGCCCGGCCGGCTTTGTCTCCCAATTGACTGCTAATCTTGTATGATCTGTCATATAGATCCAGAGCCCTATCGAGGTCTTTGCGTTCGGCGTGGAGATTAGCCATGCACGCAATCGCTCTGGCCTCACCTGCCTTGTGCCCTAATTCGCGGCAAATGGAGAGGGATGTGCTGTAGCACCCAAGCGCCCTGTTGTATTGAAGGCTGCTGAGATTGATGTTCCCGATATTAATAAGAGCAACTGCCTCGCCTGGCTTGTTGCCCAACCGATGGAATGTCTCAAAAGCCCTTTCAAAGCAACCGGAAGCCTCGGAGTCATTGCCGCGGCTACGATGAATCAGGCCTATTTTGTTTAATGAACCTGCTTGGGCCTCCCTATCACCTATCTTCTTGGACTCGGCGAGAGCATTCTCAAAGCAATCAAGAGCCGATTTGAGGTCGCCTTGTGCTCCATACGCATTTCCGATCCTATTCGAGACCAAGGCGAGATTTCTGCCTTGACCCATTTTTCTATATATTCGGGCTGCCTTAATATAGGAGCCTTGCGCCAATTCATGCTCGCATCTCGTCTCATGTAAATCGCCAATGCCCACAAGACAGGCTGCTTCACCAGCTTTATCATGGAATCGTCGAAAAACCTCCATGGAGCAACGGAAATACGTCAATGCCTTTTCGCACTCGCCTGATTCGAGAAGCGCCATTGCACGCTCCGTATTCGCTCTAGCCGCACCTAAATCGCCATCGCTCTTAAATTGCTTGCCCGCCATACTCATGCAACTACTATCAGTGGCACTATCTCGCCTGCGAAAATCCAAGATCATCTTTGCGAGTTCATCTCGGTCAACTAATGAACATCCAGACGCCCGAGCGAGCTCAATTGCGCGTGGTGTGAAGTAGGAGTTCGTTACAACCATTGCGGCATCGCACTTGTAGATGTTCTTAGCTCCCACTACGTCACTAACAGCACGTCTGGAGATCCGCTTTGAATAACGCTTGCATTGAACAGCCATTCTAGTATTCCCTCGCGTGGCTATCACGTCTGCGCCATAATCCCCGGATGGAGGCGTAACTTCCACGGACCATCCCTGATGTTGGAGTAGTTGGGCGACATAATGCTCGAAACCCGTACCATTCATAGAGTCAATGTTATCGATAGACAGGGCCCGAATCCTCTCCAGACGTCTCTTTCTGGCCTTAACGCTGAAGAAGATAATCAAGGCAATTATAGCGGCTGCCCCAATGGTCATTGGCACTGGATAGTCTCTAAATAGGTATATAATGCCCCCAATCGCTATGAGAGCCACCCAGGCACAACCGTCGTATCCGCTTCTTCTGCTCATGGGCTACAGAGTCCTACTATCAATCCTTGCCAGCAGCTTCTCCGCTTTCCCCAGGTAGTACTGCCAATTTTATTAGAGGGTCGTCCGGAAATCGATTGTTATTGCACTTGCCAGTTATCGACTTCCACCCCATACGTCAGCCGGTCGTTGGCCGAGGAAGTTTTGGCATGATATTTTGTCGATACCAAGAGAAGTACTCATATGTATTTTTATATTTCGACTCGGCTTTTGGGGGTCTGTCAATTCGATCGATAAGGCGTTTGAAGAGCTTGTCGGATGGGATCCCCGAGTGTTCCTCGGCGAGCCCAAAGTGAAATGGCCACGGCACTGTCCACATCTCATTTCTGATATGGCAAGGGGACTTAATGGGAACATTATATCTGACTATCCAAGCCGGGGCTTCATCCATAAACTGTGTGCATTCTTGCATCTCTTTCTCCAATGCGGCGAGCTTCTCTCCGGCTTTTGGGGTGGCGATTATGCCTATCCAATCTCCTCGCTCATGCCATGCTGCTGCATCTGTCACTGCGGGCCCCAGAACGGTATGGTCCTGTTGTATATACTCTCCAATAGCGATCGCTCCGCGAAAAGGCAGATTCTCTTTAATGCCGCACGCGATAAGAAAGCTGAGCCACTGAAAAGACAAGTATCTCAGGGCAATCTCTGGCCGCTGCTGAATCTGCCATGTGAATACTATATTGTCAGCGAAGGTGACAACTTCAGGTTCAGGGACATTCTCTGGCACATCCTTGTATATCTTGAGCTGATTCAGTTCGCTCCTAAGCTCCTTGACTTTTACAGGGCGATTTCTTAGAAGGACATCTCGCCTTTCAATGAAGTGGCGACATTGGTCCACGGTCATATTCCGAACGCCCAAGGCGTCCAACATAACCACTATGCCCGTTTTAGCCTGGTAGTTTTGCTTTGTCATCGCGTCTAACTCCTCTACATGAAGACTGAATATGCCCCCCACATTCACGCCAGCCCCCTACCCTCTCTTCCTCGCATACAGGATAATCCCGCTGCCCTGTTTGAGCCTCGGGGCGATGTAGCGGAGGAGCTTTCTGACGCCGAGGCGGTAGTAGATGACTTTCAGGAGGCGGCGAATCAGGTTGCGGTCGGCGGTGGAGTGGGGGAAGATGCGCTCTCGGATGCGGCCGTAGTTGCCGCTGCCGCGCTCGAATACTGTAAAGCCGTGCTTTTCGAGCATGAGGCGCAGGGTGCGCGGCACAAAGAAGCAAAGGTGTGCGGGGACGGCGTCCGGCTCGATGGTGCCGGGCTTTTTGCCATTCGAGATTGCACACAGGATCTTCTCCCAGTGGTAGAGCTCCCAGGGGACCTGGACCACGATGAAGCCGTCGGGCTTCAGGACGCGGCGGATGACGCTCAGGGCGGTTTTGTGGTCGGGAAAATGCTCGATGACGTCGAGCATCAGGATGACATCGAAGTGGTCGTCGGGGTAGTCCGCCTCTTCGAGCGGCAGGTTCTGGACGTAGAGCCCGAGCTCTTCCTTCGCATAGCGGGCCGAAGGCGGCGAGAGCTCGACCCCATACGTATCCCAGCCGTGCTTGCGGAAGTGATCGAGTAGAAGCCCGTGCGCACAGCCGACCTCGAGGATCCGACCGCAGCCCTTGAGCCTGCTGACTGCCTCTAGCCGCTCGTTGAATATCTGCTCGAAAACGTCGCGGTAATCGTGGAAGGTTTTCAGGTAGTCGGCATATCCGACCGTCGTCGGGTTGTTGTAATAATCCTCGTCGTAGATGTCGGCGATGCTCTCCTGCGCGGGCCTCGGATTGAGATAGACCAGCCCACAGACGCGGCATTTTGCGACGCCGTAAAACTCCTTCTGGATAGACAGGAGACGATAATCATCCGCCCCACAAAGCGGACAATGGACGTGTTCAGTCGCCTGTGCCATCTTCCCCTTTCTCCCTTCTTGTCCGCCATAGCCTTGGCGAAGGAGGATCCCCTTTTTCCCTACCCCGGACGCGCTGCCAGATGCGAAGCATTGCAGCCGTCGCAAACATGAGCATCAGCGGCTCGATTGGGAGCCTGTAACGGGGTGCAGCAGTGACCAGGATGTGGAGCGCGATATATGCGAGCATTATCGAGATGAGGACTATCTTCTGTCGAGATGCCGGATCGGACCTCCTGAACGCCTGCAGGAAGCCGACCAGGAAGAAGGGCAGCGCAATGCCATAGGGGAAAATCCTTGCGACGGTGAAAACAAGAGAGTCATGCCCCCTGCCCAGGACTCGAAAGAACTCGAAAAGGTGGACCACGCAGAGGCGAATATAGAGCCCGGGATTTGCGAGTATGAATGCCTTCCCCTGAGCATAGAATTTCTCGTTGCGGGTGACCTCGTCGTCGGACGGCAGGATATCGGGGAACTCTACCGTCTCCGGCTTATTGATTTTGAAAGGTGGGCGCCCGAGGATCCAGGCGTAGGCGTCCGCCTCATCCGTCTCCTGCTGATAAGCCTCGTTGAAGCGATAGTTATTCCGCTCCCAGAGGTTCCAGCCCTTATTCGGGACAATGACGAGTTTGTCAAACACCTGGTAGTTCCGGATGACCCAGGGCACCAAACAAACGGCAATCGAAAGCAAAAATACGGCCACGGCCACCGGCTTGAATGAGCCACGCCGGGGGAAGAGCATGAAAAGGATCGCAAACGGCAGGACGGTCGTCATCGCCGACCTCGTCAAGAGGCCCAGCACCCAGATCGCACCCGCGACTGCCGAAAGACCCAGACTGGGGCGCTCTCGAAACCTGATGATGACGTCTATAAAGGCAAGGAAGAAGAATATGAAAATGCTCTCAGTAAGGGCAACGCCGGTGTAATAGAGAAGGGCTGGATGGATAGCCGTGAGAAGGAGTGTAATCAGCGCGACTCGCTCGCTAAATATCCGCCTCGCAATGTCGAAGGCGAACCAGCACGATGCTGTCCCGAGAAGCGCCATCAAGAGCCGATAGATGAAGAGGTTGCCCATTCCGAGCAGGTAGTAGGAGAGCGCAAGCGCAAGCGGATTCAGCGGTGGGATCGCGGCCTGCGGGACATTGGGCCTGATCGTGCCCCATAGGCCACCAAGTTCCCTCTGGCGCTCGAATTTTTTCTTCACCCACTCGGGCTGGTCCTCCGGCGGATGCATGATGTCCTCGGATATCGAAAGGCCCCTGCCAGATAGAAAATTGCGGGCGAGCGAATCGTGCAACATCTGGTCAGGCCCGGGAATGAATTCGTGCGCCGGCAGCGTCACAGCAAAGCCGACCCTGAGGAGAAGGGCGATTAATAGTAGGTTTCGTCCACTGAGCACACGAAGAGTCACGAAATCACGCCCCCATCAATGCACCTTGAACCTTGAACTTTGAACCTTGAACTCCCCTCGACAGACTTTGAACCTTCAACTTTGAACTTTGAACTCATTTGATGAACGACAGCACCCTCTCTAGAAGGACGCGGCTGTCGCGGATCAGATACGACGTCTCGCGCCAGCAGCCGTAGATGCAGCCCGGACAGGGCTTCACCAGCGACTCGACCTTCTTTCGGTATTCAGGCGACCCGAAGTAGCTGAGAAAATTGTCGTCGAAGACGTTGCAGAATGGCTCTATCTCGTCACAGGGCGATAGCGAGCCGTCGGGGAAGACCACGAAGTAAAGCCGGCCAGCATCACAATTGAAGCCGTAATCGCCCGTCTTGAGCGCTGCCCTCGATGCCTCGAGGAATTTCATCGAAGCGCCCACTTTCGCACCCTTCCGCTTCATCGCAATCACTGCATCGTAGGCCTTGTCGATGAGCGGGGCATCCCCGGGCTTGAAGGTCATCTCCTCGGCGTAATTCCGGATGAGGTTCTCCTGCTCAGCCGACGGGAGCAGGTGGACGGGGACGAGGCTCGAATAGGCGCCAAGGCCATCCACGAACTCGACCATCTGCGGCAGCTCTTCGATGTTCGCCCTCGAGACGACCGTGTTGACCACGTTGACCGAATTCGGGAGGCGGCTGACTATGTGTTTGATCGAATTCACGGCTGAGTCCCAGAGACCCTCCGTCTGGCAGATCGCGTCCTGCTTCGCGGGATCGAGCGTGTCGAGCGACACTGTGAAATACTCCGCACCACCATCGATCACAGCATCGAGCCGCTCCGGGGTCACTATCTTGGAGCCGGTCGTCTGGACCCGCACCGCGATCCCTGCATTAGTAAAAATCCTCGCAATCTCGGGCAGCTCCTTCCGCATGAAGGGCTCTCCGCCCGTGAAGACCACGTTTGCTGTCCCGATTTTCCGGAGCCGTCTCGCGAGCTCGGCGATTTTTTCGAGGGGTGGCTCCTCCTTGATGTCGCCGTATTTCCAGATGGAGCACATCCTGCACTTAAAGACGCACCGCCTGGTTATGTAGTAGTG
>JAFGIT010000416.1 GCA_016929465.1 Candidatus Coatesiibacteriota bacterium
AGCACAATCTTACGAATCTTTCTAGACATGATATAATCCTCCTAATCGAGGATTATACCACCTCAATTTGGGAACGCAACACTAGCTCCAAAGTAGCCAATAGGCTTATATTTTATTTTCCCCAAACCAATTGATAAGGCGATATGCAATTTCCAGTGTGGAAGGTAACGAATTGACCATTGCCAGTACCTTCATACGGCTGCATTTTCCTGCTATTGGGTGTACTGCGGCATTTCGTTGCACCCTAATCATCTCAAACAGTGAGGTCAAATGACTAGCGGCCCCCTCGTGAATTGAATAGGGAATTGCCTTTCTCTCCTTGGTGAGATGGTCCAATTGCTTCTGAATTAAATCGAAAATGTCTGGAAGGACGCGACCTTTGAGAAGTTTCTCAATCTTTTTCAGTTTCGCAGAATTTGTCTCAGCCCCTTGCATAGCCTCAAGTAGGAGATATACGGCCTTTTCGGCGGCTGCCCCCAGCATTACGGCAGCGGCGAATATGAGATCTTGCTTTAGGCAGTTCAGCCCTTCAATCACATATTGCTCGATCACTTCGTCCAGATCTGGCGCGAATGCTCGTATATGATTTATGTAGCCCTTTGGATCATAGTATGATGGGTGCTCATTCTTGAGGGTCATCTTGCCATAATCCGTTAGATGAAACCACGGATTGACAGTGCTTTCCCAAGGTCTCTCTTGAATGAGGACTCGGTCTAGCGCTAAATTCCAGACAACTTCAGAAACACAATCGTCGAATTTAGGGCTGATCCGGCTGTGCGGGGCTGGCTCCATCCCCGATCTAATTTGATCGGCCACCTTCGCTTGCACGGCAAGAGTTCCAGCTCCGTGTTGAATCTCATGCAATTGGATGCTGTTCTTGGCATCCCTCAGGACTGTTAGAACGAAATCTCTTATTGTCGCGGGATCGATATCAGCTCTTCTCATCTTCTTCTATTCTCTATTCCGCAAACACAGCGGGCTCGTACTGATAACAGCGTCCCCAATAATTACATCAGACAAAATGAAAGAACAAGTAGCGTGAGTTTTAAAATGAAATGGTTGGCGGAATTGAAGCAAAATATCTGGCCATTGCGGGCCGGCGCATAAAAAAGCGGCGAGGGTGTGAGAACACCCCCGCCGCTTTGTGTGATTGCAGATTCTTTGAGGTTACGGAAGCGGGTAATGGAATCCCATATCGACTACTCCGCCGTCCGGCGTTCCATCGGCCTGCGTCGTAAGGTCCGAGAGCTCAGCCTCGTCGGCGGTTGTGCTGCCTGCGTCAATGCACGGGCTGCTCGGGTCCAGGTAATAATCGCCGAACAGGCCCGAAACAAACATCGGGTCGTCATGGATATTGCCTTCGCCGGTGTTCGTATCCTCGATACAGCTATAGGTTGCCGCACAGCCTAGCAGGTCGTCGCCATTGCCCCAGACGATGCACTCCCTGAGTTTCGGATAGCTGCTCGGAGACGCATAGACACCATCCCCGCCGCCGTCCACCGCGATATTGAATGCTATGGTGTTGCTCCAGGTATATGGGGAACTGCTCGAGAGGCAGTACATTCCGCCGCCCCTGTTGAGCGCCTTATTTTCGTAGATCAGGTTATTCTTGATGAAAGGTCTCGAGTCGAAGAGGTACATTCCGCCACCGTTCTCTGTGCTGAGGTTGCCGGCGATGATGTTGCCCATAATCGTGGGATGCGATGTGTGCAGGTATATCCCAGCACCGCGTCTCGAGACATTGTCTATGATCAAGTTATTCAGAATGTCGGGTGAGCTATCGATGCAATAGATGCCGCCGCCAAGGTCCTTTGGCCAAGGGCCGTCCGCCTCGGCGATCCCAGTCATCGTGAAGCCCTCTACGCCAGCTCCCACGACCCCGTCGAAGCCGACGACGTGGCTCTGGTTGCCTTCCGCGTCGAGTATTGTCAGCGCCGCTCCCTCGCCGAGGAGGTAAGTCCAGTCTTGAACCTCGAGCGGGTAGGTTTCGCCATTTGTCGATGGTGCGTAAATGCCGGCCGCAGCGTGAATCGTCACTGGATAGGCTTCCGAACCTGCTGTCGAGTTCAAGGCGTGGGCAATAGTCTTCCAGGGATTCTCGAAGGAGCCGTCATTCGAATCGTCACCCATCTCGCCGTCCACATGGTAATCAGTCTCACCAGCGGTCGCTTCGAACGGGATGTAATCCCGCTTGTCCACATTCGGTGAATCCGTGCCTACTGCAGCCCCGTCATTCGAGGTCATTCCAGCTGCCGTTGCAACACCACACTGCGCGATGAAAGCGCCGCCCGCAATCACGATGGATATGATCGCGGCGCACAGAAGTGCATTTCTCACTGCTGTCTCTCCTTGTAACTAGCCCTTCTAGAACATCCGCCAAACCCTATGTGAATTTACGAATCTCTTCACGAAAAGTCAAGTGGTATTTTTGCCGTGAGCGACTCCAAGGGGCCATCGGAAGGGGCTATATGTCGAAAATGACCCTGGCGCTCAGGCCACTTTTTTCTCGCTTAATCTGGAGGTTGTGCATCGTCACGGCCTTTAAATCTGTGAGGGGAGAAAGCCCAGTACCAGGGAGATTCACAAATGAGACCTCGCCCTTGAGCATTATCTCGTCTGGCTCCTGATTGCGGTTTTCTTCTTCTGGGGAATCCTCCGCGGCAGTTTTCTCGATGCTCAAACCATATTTTGTGGGAACGAGCAGGTGTGTGTCGAAGTACCAGAGCAATTCGGACAGGAATGCGACGAGGAGGGATTCTGCATCGACCGAGGAGAGCTCGATGACCTCCTGCCGGTCAGGAAGGAGGCTCTTTGGCTCGGCTCCGAAGACAAGAGCGAACATCCCCGCAGCAGCATTCGAGAACAAGGAGGAAAGGTCATCTCCCCGGGCCAAAACGCCGGCATCCGCGGTGGTTCCGATAATCTCGAAGCGTTTCATAGAGTTTTTTCAGCCACGAATTAGCACGAATTCACACGATTGGAAGGGGAGAAAATGTGCCGCATGTCACTCGCATCAGAACTCCTCGCCCCGGTTTCTGTAGGTCACTATCACGTCATCGGGCTTGCCATCTGCGACTATTTTCCCCTTGGAGAGCAATATCGCCCTGCTGCAGAATGCGGATATCGTGTCCATGTTGTGCGATACGAGCACTATTGTCCTGCCTGACTTTTGAAGATCCCTTATGCGGTCGAGGCATTTCTTTTGAAACCGCTCATCGCCGACGGCGAGTATCTCGTCTATAAGAAATATGTCTGCCTCCACACTTATGGCTACGGCAAAGCCCAGCCGGACGAGCATTCCGCTCGAATAGCTCTTGATAGGGGCGTTGATGAACTCTCCGAGCTCGGAGAATCCGACGATCTCATCGAATCTCGACCGCGCTTCCTTTCTGGATAGGCCAAGTATCGAGGCATTCATAAAGACGTTCTTGCGCCCGGATAACTCCATCGAGAAGCCTGAGCCGAGCTCCAGCAGAGTCGCCATCTTTCCCTCGCTTTGGACCGAGCCGCTGTCTGGTAGGAGAATTCCTGAGAGGAGCTTCAATAGAGTGCTCTTGCCAGAGCCATTGTCGCCGATGATGCCCACGGTCTCGCCACGCCCGATCGAGATGTCGATGTCCTTCAGCGCCCAGACGTCCTGATATCTGTCGCGCTTCCCCTTTAGCAGGTTTATCAGAAGGTACTTTATGTTATCGGACTTCTCGTAATAAACGCGATACTTCTTTGATACGTCCCTGACGCGGATCGCCTGCTTCAGATATGATGCACCATCCCCGCACCGATTTCCGCTCATCTTCGCTTCATCGTGTGTCACAGCTCAGACCACCTCTGCGAACCTTGCGCTAGAGCGAACGAAAACTACCCAGCCGATCAGCGCCGCCCCAAACGCATAGATGAGCATCATAGGGATGGTTGCAGAAAAGGTGATTGGATCATCGAGCAGAACCGACCTATAACCGGAAATGAACACCGACATGGGATTGTAGTTTATGAGTCCAGCCACCCACCTATTCAGGGGGGACCAGGGAAGATCGAGCGATTTCACCTTGCTCAGCGGATATACAATCGGCGTCAACCAGAACCACACGATCAGGAGTATATCCAGCAGGTGCTTGACATCTCGGAAGTGAACTGTGCTTGCCGAGAAGAGGAGCGCCAGGCCGCCGACAAAGACGGCCTGGAGAATGACGATAAGGGGCAGAAGGAATGCCTTTGGTCCAGGGGCGTGCCCAAAGAATGGCAGCGCGAGCAGCAGAATGACCAGCGTCATAAGGAATTCGACGAGGCAGGCGACCATCGCCGACAGGGGGATTATCGCCCGAGGCATATAGACCTTGCGAACCAGATTCGGATTATTCACGACGGAAGGTGCGGCCATCGTCACCGAGTTGGAGAGGAATATCCAGGGCAAGAAGCCGCACATAAAGAAAATGGGGAAGTTCCTCACATTCATACCGATCACATAGCGGAATACGACCGTGTAGATGAGTAGCATCATGACGGGATTCAGGAGCGACCAGAATATACCGATCAATGAGCCCTTGTATTTGACCTCGAGATCGCGCATCACGAGATTCAGCAGAATCTCTCGTCGCAAGTATAGCTCTTTCAAGCCTCGAATCAGCGGGATTCTCAAGTCCTTCCCTCTCAAGTTCGGAGTCTTTCGGTCAATTCGTTATATGGCGTTCAGCGGTATGTCGTCAAGTCCGTACGGACGAGTGAATCTCCGGAGTGTCAGAGGAATTGGTCAGAGATACGCGCAAATGGCGGTTGGTCTGCCAATAGAGGGGGAATATGCGGCCGGTCACTCCGTATCGACTGCCGTGATTGGCCTGCCGTAGTCGTCCTCGTAGCGAACCACATCGCTTTCCTCGAGCCTCTCTCCCCTCCAAATCTCAATAATCACGAGAGTTTCTTTTCCCGTATTCTCGAGCCGGTGCTTTATATTCTGGGGGATGTCAGCGGAATTTCCCGCTTGCACGATTATTTCTTCGCCGTCTATAACAGCAATGCCCCGGCCACGAGCAATATGCCAGTGCTCTGACCTGTGACGATGCGATTGCAGACTGAGTCGTCCCCCAGGTGCGATAAATAGCCGTTTTACCTTGTAGCCTGGGCCGTCGGCCAGGACCTCAAAATTGCCCCAGGGGCGTCTCTCTGTGTCAAAATAGGTCATACATCTGAGCCAAGACAGTTAAGGATAAGCTAGTTCATATTGTTCGCTGGAAATTGCCAAACTGGCACGTCCATGTCAACGGGTTTGACCTCAGATTGTAGGTAATTCGAGCACCACAATTTTCGATGGCATTCAC
>JAFGIT010000417.1 GCA_016929465.1 Candidatus Coatesiibacteriota bacterium
AATCCGGCTCAATCTCGGCTTCTGCCAGCGAGATGGTTGTCGTGACGTCCGTATCTCTGCCTCGCGATGATGGTGTATATGGTGCATATTGGCGATTATTTGTTGGAATTTGTAGAATGCCGAATAAGGCTTGGTTTCGAGCCGGCCAAGGGCCCTCTCGCATCTCGAAGGAGTCTACTTTAAAGTCAGGAAAAAAAGGGTTCTGCCCCGCCTTAAGGCTCCTAACATGGTCTAATTCGGTGCTCATTTGAATCTCTCCTTCATTTCACCCTCGATCATTCTGAAGAACACCTTATGAATTAGCTCGTCAGCATCACCCGCCCATTGCGTGATCCCATCAGTCTCCTGGGGCACCTCATCTCCCGTCGCCTCAACGATCGATTCCCACCTCAACAGGTCTCTATCATCCCTTCTGCCCTTTCCGAATCTCAGTCGCAACTGACCTCGGGGATTCTCACTATTGAAGTAGAACGTCGTGTCCAGAGACGTGGGAGCCGCAGATATCCCTGTATCCACGAAAAGAGCGCTACTTACAGCTAGATCTGTCTTCAAAGTGCGCGCAATGTAATCGGAGATGTTCTCGGACTGATAGTCGAAATCCACTGCATCGATATAGCGCATCATCAGCCGATTGAATCGCGGTCTTCTATTCTCGGTGTATATCTCTAGCAGAGTGGCAACTAGCTTCTCAATGCCGCGATGGAAGGTTCCTCTTTCGAATCCATCTTTCACTTGATTCAAAGTAACGAGTCCCGGCCCCACCTGAATCAGCGGCCATTCATTGTCACCGGTTCTGAAGCGATGCTGAATTAGGTAGCCAGCCATCTCGGTTGGCATGCTAGCAGCGGGCAGAGGTTCATGGAAGGGATACTCGACCTTGAGCTTCTCGAACAGCCTGCCCGCCAGTATTCCGTAATTCATTTCCGGCTGTCCATTTTGAGGCTGTTGAAGCTGCCAATAAAGCTCGAATATCACCTCGACCAAAGGGGCTTTGCTAAGAGTCGGGTAGTCCATTGTCTTAGGTCCTAACACAGATTATATGCGCTGACACGTCTAGAACAGCTTGCTAGTTTCCATAGTTTCATTCAAGACTTCATTTCCAATATCGAACGAAATCGCGAAAAACACAACTGCCGAGAGTCCCATCTGCGTTCATCAGCAGCAGTTGCCCCCGACTCAGGGGACATCCCGACACAACATCGATTAATCAACGCCTTATCACCTCGGGCTATTCGACTCTCGGCACGGTCATGCTTCCATCCATGAGGACTACCACGCTGGCGTCCGGACCTGCCTTGTCCAGGGAGTTGTCCAGCGCTTGCTGTAGAAACGAGTATGGCTCCATGAATGCACTGCGAATGACATAGGGGTCGATGTCGGTTACGGCAATGATCTCAACCGATAGCGCCGCTCTGGCAAGGCGTCCGGCCTTATGGCAGCCGAAGGTCTTTTCCGTCTTGATGCACTGCAGCACCTGCTCCGGGGTGTCGAACCGTTTCAGCATGCTGAGGTATGAATCCTCGCCCACGCCATCTGAGCACTTCGAGACCAGGATTATGATTCCACCCTCTTTGACGGCAAGCAGGGCGTGCTCAAGGGCCTTCTGCATCTGGTAGAGGTCGCGGTCCAGGGGAGGCCTCGCAACTGAGATCACGAGGTCTGCGCGCTCCTCTATCGGGACCACGTATATCTCATCTGTCTTCTTCGTGGCCGCTAAGAATGAGGCCTCGAGAGCCCCCGCAGTAGCCGTATAAATCCTCCCGGCGCCATCTTGCACGAGATTGATCGAGAAGATTGACTTATCTTTCAAAAATGAGACGCCCTCGAGCATGTCCTCGTGCACTGGATTTCCCTTCAGGGCAAGCGGCATGACTCCCGGGAGTAACGCCAGGCTGTGGTTCTGCTCGATGGTCTTGAAGGCAGCAAGACCGGGCAGGAGAGACTTCCGACCGCCGGTATATCCGGCGAAATAGTGCGGCTCAACAGAGCTGAGTATCATGATACGGTCCGCATCAATCGCTATCTGGTTGAATGCGACCCTGGTGCCGCGACTGGTGGTTCCCAGCTCCACCATATCTGTGCTACGCCGCGAATCGTGCATGAATATGCGTCCAGAAGCGTTCCTAAGCATGTCGCCGAAAATCCAGTTAAGCTCTTCCTTCGATGGAACCGGATGCGCTCCTGTCGCGACCGCATAGAAAAAATCCGAGTGCCTCGCGGCGTCGAGCAGGACCGGCAATACTCTCGCGGTCGGAGTGGGCCTCGCTGCGTCATTCACGACCAGCAGTATTTCCTCGCCGGGATGGGAGATGAACTCCGAGAATGACTCGGAATCGACCGGGTCATCAATCGCAGCTTTGACCGAACTGAGATTATCGGCTGCTGTCAAAGGCGCCGGGGCGACAATCCTCGCCAGGTTCCTCCTGGGAATCCTGAGGCCGATTGCGCTCGATCCATAGGGAATATCTATCTTGATTTGCTTACTTCCTGCCATCGGACAGTCTTATATCAGAAGGGCAGGTAAAAAGCAAAATGGGGGACGTTCGATGACGCCCCCCAAAGCTCGCAGCTTAATGCTACATATTCTCGATCAATGCCGAGCCATACTCAGATGTCTTCAGCTTGGTCGCACCGTCCATCAACCTGTGGAGGTCGTAGGTAACACGCTTCTGATCGATTGTCTTCTCGATGGCCGTGTAAACCATCTGCGCAGCCTTCTCCCACTCCAGATGCTCGAGCATCATTACGCCGGAGAGGATGACCGATGTCGGATTGACCATGTCCTTGTTGGCATACTTCGGAGCGGTTCCGTGGGTCGCCTCGAACAGGGCGATCTTGTCGCCGATGTTCGCGCCGGGGGCCATACCAAGGCCGCCGACCTGAGCTGCACAGGCGTCAGAGAGATAGTCCCCGTTCAGGTTCGGGAGCGCAACGACTTCATACTCGTCAGTACGGGTCAATATCTGCTGGAGCATGCTGTCCGCGATTCTGTCCTTCATGACGATCTTGCCCTCGGGCTGCTTGCCGTCATACTTCTCCCAGAGTTCGTCCTCTGTGATCGTGACGTCGCCGAATTCTTGTCTCGCCACCTCGTAGCCCCAATCCTTGAAGGCGCCCTCGGTGAACTTCATGATGTTGCCCTTGTGGACGAGAGTCACGCTTGTCTTGTGGCGCTTGATGGCGTACTTGATCGCGGCGCGGACGAGCTGCTTGGTCGCATGGATGCTGATGGGCTTGATGCCTATACCGGAATCCATTCTGATATTCTTGCCCATCTCGTTGTTGAGGAAGTTGATGACCTTCTTCACATCCTCGGTGCCCTGCTGCCACTCGATGCCCGCATAGACATCCTCTGTGTTCTCACGATAGATGACGATATTCATCTTCTCGGGGGCCTTCACGGGGCTCGGAACACCTCTGAAGTAACGCACGGGTCGGACGCAGCTGTAGAGGTTCATGATCTGGCGCATCGCAACATTGAGGCTTCTGATGCCTCCGCCAACGGGAGTCGTCAGCGGGCCTTTGAGAGCCACATAATAGTAGCTGATAGCCTCGATAGTGTCCTTTGGTAGAACCTCGCCATATTTCTCGAGAGCGGAATCACCAGCGTAAACGTCGAACCAGACGATACGCTTCTTGCCGCCATAGGATTTCTCTACGGCAGCATCGAGCACACGGCGGGTCGCCTTCATTATGTCGGGGCCTATTCCGTCGCCCTCAATCACCGGAATGATCGGATTGTCGGGAACGACTAGCCTATCACCGTCGAAAGTGATCCTCACTCCATCTGTCGGCGGAGTTATTTTGTCTAACGACACGGTCATTCTCTTTCTTTCTCCTGTCTTTTACCTAATCAAGGTTGAAGTCGCCGTACTTCGCTATGTGGTTTAGCAATCCTCCATCCTCGAGGATCTTCTGCATCACCTTCGGTAGCGGCGAAAAAGGTATCTCAATTTTCTTGGTCAAATTCCGAACGATGCCGGCGTCGAGGTCTGCCTCGAGTTCATCCCCGGCATCGATCCTGTCAGTGTTGCAGATGATTACTGGCATACCGACGTTGATCGCATTCCTGTAGAATATCCTCGCGAACGACTTCGCGAGAACCGCGCTGACTCCCGCCATTCTGATGATCGTCGGGGCGTGCTCGCGACTCGAGCCCAAGCCGAAGTTGTTTCCGCCCACTACGAAGTCGCCCTTCGACATCTTGCCCGCGAATTCTGGATCGGCGTCCTCTAGAACATGCTTCGCCAATTCAGGCAAATTCGAACGCAGGTGAAAGAGCCGTCCAGGCGCTATGTGGTCGGTACTGATGTCGTCGCCGAATGTCCAGGCCTTGCCTTTCATCTTCTCCATTATATCACCTCCCGAGGATCGGTAAGTTTACCGGTTAGAGCCGTTGCAGCTGCTGTCGCCGGTGAACCCAGATAGATGAATCCCTGGGGATTGCCCATGCGACCAACGAAGTTGCGGTTCTGTGTGGTAAGACAGGCCTCGCCGTCTCCCAGAACGCCCTGGTGAACACCAACACACGGGCCGCATCCTGGCGGCAGTATCAACGCACCGGAATCGATCAGTGTTTGGAGCGTTCCGTCTTTGAGCGCGGCGGTCATGACAGCTCTCGATGCTGGTGCAACGAGCAACCTGGTGTCCCTGTCGCGCTTCTTTCCCTTCAGAATGGCGGCTGCCACCTGAAGGTCCTCGAGCCTTCCGTTCGTGCAAGTGCCTATCACGACCTGGTCTATTTTCACCGGGTCCATGTCACGAATCTGTGTCATTGTCTTGGTGTTATCGACCGTGTGCGGGAATGAGACCGTCGGCTCGAGCTTGCTGACATCTATCTTGATCACTCGCTCGTATTCCGCGTCTTTGTCAGGCGATATGGGCCTGAAGGCATCGCCCCTGCCTACACTCTGCAGGTATTCCCTGGTGACTTCATCCGATGGGAATAGGCCGACCTTTGCTCCAGCCTCCACCGCCATATTAGCGATAGTCAGTCGGCTGGACATGTTCATTGCATCAACTGTCTCGCCGCCATACTCGAGCGACTTGTAAGTGGCTCCATCCGCTCCTATCATGCCGATGAGATGGAGTACGAGGTCCTTCGGATAAACTCCATCGGGGAATTTACCAGAGACCTGAATTCTGAATGTTTCGGGGACCCTGAACCAGGTCTTACCCAATGCCATCGCAATCGCAACGTCCGTTGAGCCCATGCCTGTCGCAAAGGCGCAAAGACCGCCTCCAGTGCAGGTGTGAGAATCGGCCCCAACGTGAACGTCGCCCGGGCTGAGATACCCTTCTGGCATAATCTGGTGGCAAACACCATCACCGACCTCGGACAACACGGCTCCGGTCTTCCGAGCAAAGCGCCTCAGCAGAACATGGTCATTTGAGAGCTCTTTGCGCGGAGAAGGTGCAGCGTGGTCCAGGAAGAGAACGGTCTTGTCAGGGTGCGCCACTCGCTCCAGCTCTATCTTCTGCAGCTGCCGGACCGCGAGCGGACCCGTGCCATCCTGCACAAGGCAGACATCGACCGATGCGATGACGAATTCGCCTGCCCGAACAGCCCTGCCGGCGTGCTCGGATAGAATCTTTTCCGCTAATGTCTGTCTCATCGCTCCATCATCCTAATTACTTATCTTCGAAGACTTTCCGGGATTATATGAAAACGGGGAGCGCCCGAAGGCACTCCCCGGAATTAACTTAGACCAGGCCGGAAAGTCTGTTGAAGTCAAGAGACTTCGGCCTGTTGATAGCCGTGCCAATGCCACGATGGAGGATCAACTGCGCCATCATGCCCATCACGCGGGAGACGCTGAACAGCACTGTGTAGTACTCGAATTCGCGCAGCCCGTAGTGGTAGAGCAGCGAGCCAGAGCCGGCGTCAACGTTCGGCCATGGGTTCTTGATCTTCGGGAATTCCTTCAAGACCTTCGGAACCACGTCGAAGACTCTCGCAACCGTCATGAACACGGGATCGTCGGGGATGTGCTGCTTGCCGAACTCGAGGAAGCCAGCAAAGCGCGGATCGGTCGCTCTCAGGACGGCGTGGCCGTAGCCCGGAACCACCTGACCGGCTGCCAGGGTCTCTCTCGTGTTCTTATCGATCTCTTCCTCGGTCGGAACGCCGCCGAACTTCTCCATAAGCTCCAGGATCCAGTTCAAGCACTCCTGATTCGCCAGGCCATGAAGTGGGCCCGCGAGACCATTCAGGCCTGCGGATGCTGAGTAATACGGATCGGACAGGGCAGAGGCAACCGTGAAGCAGGTGTAGGCGGAGACGTTGCCGCCCTCGTGGTCGCAGTGGAACGTCAGATAGAGACGCATCAGCTCGGCGAACTCACCGGTCGGATCCGGAATTCCGAGCATATTGGCGTAGTTGGCACCGAGGTCGAGACCCATTGTCCACGGGATCACGTCGCCGTGGCCATAGCGAATGCGATATACGCCGGCCGCGATCGAAGGGATCTTCGCGAGGATGCTGAGGCTGTCCTCGAGTGCGGGAATCCAATACTGGTCCTTCGTCATTCCTTCTGAGTACATCTTCCTGAAGACGCTCTCGCGCTCCAGCACCAGGATAGCGGTGTTGAGCATAGCCATCGGGTGGCTGTCCTCGGGCATCGCCATGAGAACGTCCCAGACGTATTCCGGAACATACGATCTCTTGTCGAGGTCCATCTGAAGGGCTTTCTTGGCCTCGGCATCGGGGAATTCACCGGTCAATAGGCAGAAGAAAATCTCCTCTGGCCACTTGTCCTTGATCTCGAGTAGTGGATAGCCACGGATAATAAGACCCTTGTCGGGCTCGACAACCGAAGTGTCGCAAAGAAGCCCCATTACGCCCCTTAGACCACCCAGGAACTGGCCAACGGTGACCTTCGAGATCTCCTTGTCGCCGTGCTCCTTGGCAAACGACTTGATTTTCTCACGATATTGCGGAATCTGCTCGGCCAACTTCTTCTGCAGAGTTGCCATCGTTTCTCCCTCTTGCTTTTCTTATGATTGTTGCAGGTTGAAGTTTTCGCATCTGCGCTATTGATGTGCTCCAACATTCTGAGAGCAACCGACAATAACTAGATAGCGCCGTGATAGTCAACCCCCATTTATTGATATAGTTCCCAAAAAGGGGCGATAATCAAGAGGAGGAGAGGTGACCGGCGCAACCACTATATAATGCCCCTCTCAATGAGACCGAACCAATGATCTATCCGCAGACAGCCGTCGGCCAAAGCCTCCTTCTATGCAGAGGGCTTCGCAGGACAAGCATGGCGTCGGGCGATTGCGCAGATTTTCGCAGATGAGAAGCTGTGGATTCCCTTGCTCAGCTTCGCAATCCAACCTTGAACTTTGAACCTTCAACTTTGAACACTCCGTGATCCGCCAATCGATCAGAAGTTCGTCCACCAAGGGCCATGAAGCAACACGAAGGGCGATTTAGGAGTGCGGGTAGCTCTCATCGCTTTGGTTTGCGGTGACCCGGCACCGCTTCAATTGCGGATTGCGGATTTCGGATTGATGGCGGTGTAGGGTGGGCTTTCGGAGGCTGTGCCATAATTTCGATTCAGGGTGTATTTGGATCGGCCATTTCGCTTTTTTTTTGACTTGGCCCGGTCGCGGATTGGTCAATGATTCCTATATTCTGTGTATCTGAGGTTGAATGTCTCCTATAACGTCATTAATGGAGCTCTATAATTGGCTATTTGCCTCCATGACTGGCCATTATCTCGGTTATGCAGCGAGAAGTTCGGCCCATGTACATCGCGTCTGGGTTAAGATTGTGTGGATTCGCCTTAGCACCAATGCAATTGAGGCTAGGAAAGCCTCGATTTTGGCTCCTGAAAGGCCCCTGAGGTTAAAACGTCTCAGCCCAAGATTGTGCTTTAGATGTCCGAAGATGTGCTCAATTCTCTTCCGGCTCTTAAGACGTTCTTGATACTCTGACTTCAGGAATCGCCGCCGATATTCATCGAGCCACGGATATTCATAATTTCGCTCCATTTTGTAAAACCTATTGCGGGAACCGCCCAAACAGATCTCTCGTTGCGGACACTCGTCGCAGGGATTCACCGCCTCGTAAATTCGGTGAATACGCCCGTCCTTGCGGTGGCATAATCGTGTGAAAACTAATTCATTGCCCAAAGGACATCTGAAGATATCTCGCTCCGAATCATAGCGAAATCTCTCGCCCTGAATGAACTCGGACAGTTTGGACTTCCGCATTGCTGAAACCGTATCGCTATCCGCTACACAAGCATCTTTGCCTTCATTCTCAAGACGCCGAAGCTGTTCTGAATTGAAATAGCCACTGTCCCCGTCAACTGCTTCCACTGTCTCGCAAGTGTTCATCTCAACTTCGTCAACCACCCTACAAAGGCTATTATTGTCGACTGCGTCTTGAGTAACATCGCAGGCCAATGGTATCCCTCTCTCCTTGTCAACTGCCACCTGAACATTGTATGAAAGCCCAATCTTGCCGGTCGCACCGTCTCGCATGAAACGACTCTCGGGGTCTGTCAGAGAGACTTTCGTGGAACCGTTAGCCTCGCCTTCTTCAACCGCTTGGCTGCATCTATCAACTAAACGCTGGAGACTATCAATACCCAGAAAATTCTTGCTAGATTCGATGCCCATAGAAGACAACTTCTCCCGAAGCTCTTCCTCCTCGTCCAACAAAGCGGAAGAACTCATCCAGGCTTCTATTGACGCCTTCACCTCATCAAAGAACTTCGAGTTAAGTGTCTTGGCATTGCTCGCGCTAGCTCTGATCTTACTCCCATCGACTATTACATGATCGGCCCTGACAACACCGGCCAAAATCAGACGACGAATCAACTCAGAAAACACCGAATGCAAAAGCGCCTCGTTCTCCGATCTAAACCTACAAATCGTCCGAAAACTCGGCGCGGTTCCCCTGCAAAGGTGAATGAAGGCAAGGTTCTCTCGACATTCTGCTGCGATCCTACGACTGCTCCGAATGCCCCGAAAATATGCGAAAATGAGAATCTTCAGAAGCATGCGAGGATCATAGATAGGTGCTCCACGAGCCGCATTACCTCTAGCGGATGGCCCCAATGCCAAAACTTCGACAATCTCGTCGATATGAAAACAAATGTGACCTATGGGAAGACGGTCTGCTGCCTTATGACCAAATATCTCTGACTGAGAAGAAGGATAGTTTCTTATAGGCATGATGATACGTCCTCAGATATAATAGATAATGTTCTTATACACATCACTATATATAACTATACATCATCATGCCAAATATAGTCAATGGATAAATCATATATTCGGAGTCCCCGATTTATGGCACAGCCTCTTCGAGCCCGCCAATTGATCAGAAGTTCGTCCGCAGATGACGCAGATTTTCGCAGATTAAGGCCAAAGGATTCCCTTGATCAGCTGTCGCCAGCCAACTTCGAACCGTGAACCGTGAACATTCCGTAATCCATCCATACTAAAACCAACCTGCCTCTTCATCTGCGCAAATCTGCGTCATCTGCGGACAAAAACTTCACAGCAATACAACCGGCCCCAGACAAATCCGCAACATCTTGAAACCTTTTTCTCGCCCCATTTTTGATCTTTGCACCATCTGACACCGATTGAGTCGGCCGAATTATCCAGATATTTCGCCCGATTTGCATGAATCGCGATGAATCAATTTCGAAAAAAAACTGAGCAATATTGCGATAAAATAGCTTGACGTGGTCAGATTTCCCTGGCATTTTGTTTCTAGTGTTGCGTTCCCAAATTGAGGTGGTATAATCCTCGATTAGGAGGATTATATCATGTCTAGAAAGATTCGTAAGATTGTGCT
>JAFGIT010000418.1 GCA_016929465.1 Candidatus Coatesiibacteriota bacterium
CCGAGCATCATCTTGATGGAGAGAAGGTCAGCGTCATTCTCCAATAGATGGGTGGCGAATGAATGGCGCAGAATATGTGGATAGACATCCTTCTTCAGATCGCACTCCGCTGCGTAACGTTTGATCATCTGCCATACGAACTGCCTGGAAAGCCCCCGGCGTCCCTTTTCTGAGACATATATATAATCGGTGCTTCTGCCCTGAAGAAGCAAGGGTCGTCCTCGCTTGAGGTATTCACGTGTCCATTTGATGGCCTCTTTGCCGATGGGTATCAGCCTCTGCTTGGATCCCTTGCCAGTGCAAAGGATGAAGCCGTCGGGAAGATTTATGCTGGTCGTCCGGGCTGAGCAGATCTCGGAGACCCGCATTCCAGTAGCATACATCATCTCGAGTATCGATCGGTCGCGAAGCCCCTTCGGCTTCGACGTATCCGGCGCATTCAGGAGCCGTTCGACCTCCTCGGGGGTCAGACAGGACGGCAGGCGCTTCCATTGCCTTGGAGACTCTATGTTGGAAGTAGGATTCCCCTGGACCATCCCTCTTATCACCAGGTATTTGAAGAAGTGCCTCAAGCATGAAAGGGCGCGTCGCGACGATGACGGAGAGAGGCCTTGTTCTGAAATATGCAGAAGATACGCCTCGATGTCGGATGGCCCGACCTCTTCAATACGCATATTGGAGTCATCGAGATGGTCGGCAAACGAGTTGAGGTCCCTCGTGTAATTGTTCGCAGTGTTGACGGAGAGCCCTCTCTCGGCGAGAAGGTATGTGGCAAACGTGTCGATGGCTCCCCGCAGGTCGGACTTCAATCCTCGTGGTCTCCGCGCTTCGAGAGGCAGGCCCTTGCAGTCAGTCCCCAGATCGCGCCCAACGCGACCGCGAATCCAAGGCAGGCCATGATGTTGATCAGGTTCGAAAGACCGAGTGACTCTGATAGCCAGGTGTAGAGTAGAAGCAGAATAACTGCAAAAGGGCCAAAGAGGCCGACCGCGAATCCGATGAGTGCGCCCCGCATTCGCGACTTTCTGAATATAATCCTGCCGATTAGCGCGCCCAAAAGGGGCATGAGCAGGGCGGGGAAGATGTAGTGTGCTGAGAGTAGATTGTCACCGGTGATAGATTCCATTGCACTCCCGGCCTATTAAGAATTGCTTCTAAAGGGTGAATTTAGACGAGTTGAAAATGGCACGGAGCTTCTGGCGTCGGAACCGACTACGGACTGGTCGCCGTTCTCCGACATCTATTTACCCAAGTCAGCTTCTACTCGTTTTCTCGGCCCAATCAATGGACGAGCAGCTTGTCTTTTTGCCAGTCGAGTGGCCTGCTTCGTGCCACAGTATGACAGGCCTTGCAGACCTGAAGGGTTGGCTTCCTGAGGCGTATTCTGCTGTTGTCGAGATGCATACTCGCCGGCCCATGACACGCCTCGCAGCGCACGTCTGCGAGCTGGGGAGTCTCTTTCTCGTTCAAGTATCCCCCCGAATCGGTGTATCCAGTCGAATGACATCGGACGCATGAAGGATCGTTCTGCTTGCTCATTTTCGCCAGGGTCGCCATCGCGTGGGCATGCTTAGTATTGCGCCATCGCTCGACTACATCCTTGTGGCACTTCGAGCAGGCCTCCGCCCCGATATAGGTCGGTCGAAAGTCCGGAAGGTCCCTGGCGTCGGCATTCTCTTTTTGCGCTTGGGTCTTGCGCCTGATCTCTCGAGTAATCTCGCTGCCTTTTCGCTTGGCCTCGCGAACCAGCGCCTCGATTTCCTTATCCTGGGCCAGCTTATCGTCAATGGAGACCAGTTTGCCGTCCTGTGTTGTTATCTTTTGCTGTTTAACATCAAAGGTCGCGACTATCTCGCCCACTTTCTTGCCCCTGGCAGCCGCCTTGAGAAGAATGGTCCCTGTATCCTGAAGTATCTCGGGCTGATAGAGGCGTCGCATGTTTCCGGAAATCAGGAATAGGTGAATGCCTTTCACCTGGCTCGTGAGTTTACGAGCCTCGCTCATATCCATGTTTCCCATGCCGATGATCATGTCGCAGGTCCTGCTCAGTTCGGCAACGAGTCCCTCCGCTGTAGAAATCGGGTCCAGGAATTCGACCTTCTCCTTGTCGTCGATGCCCATCGAGCGTCCGGCGTCCATTGATGCGACCCCGAATATCCCAACTCTCACGCCGCTGTGCTTGATACCGAGAGTGCTCTTTTCGCCGAAGGTCTTGATTACGTAGCGCTGAAACAAGGGCTGCTGGGTCTTGCGGTCCACGAGATTCGCAGCGAGAAACGGGAACTTGGCGTTATTGCTTGCCTTCTGCAGGTAATCCAGACCGTACGTGAACTCTCTTCTGCCTAAATTGAGTGCATCGTAGTGCATCATGTCATAGACCTTCAAGACGAGCTCGGTGTTTATCTCTTCCTGCTCGGTTTTCTTGCCAAACGCGTCACCGGCATCCAGGACCAGATTGTAGGCGTTTGGATTAGCAGTCTTGACGGAGTCTATAAAGCTTGCTCGACCAGCAAGTCCACCTTCCTTGTGCTTTCACCCACACGGGGCGATTTCGCCCCAGTTGTCGCTGGAATAGACCAGAGCAAGCTGAAATTCATCAGGCTTTCGATCTACCGTGGACACGCCCAAGAGAATGCCCGCTGCAGCGACCAGCCCCAGGAATATGGCGATGTACCAGTATTTGCGCAATCTCTACTCCTTGTAATAGAAGGCAATTAACAAAGATAGCCAAACGCATTGTTAAATGTAACCATCGCTCTCCAAGCTGTCAACATCTCGGAAACTTGGTTGTTCCCTCTATGCGCTCATCATCGCCCTTTTCAAGGGCAATATCGACCGTGGTCGAGACGATTTCCGGTAGCTATGCTCCGTGGATCGTGTCCAGATAAAGACGCTCCAATTCCGAGATGAATTCTCCAGGATCTCTTTCGGAAGCGCCGCTTGAGAGCAAGCTCTCCCCGACAATGCGCCCGGAATTGACGATCACGACACGATTGCATGTCCTGGCGACGTCAGCAAGGATATGCGAGGATATAATTACCGTCTTGTTTGCGGCTAGCCTCTTGATCAGCTCGCGAGTCTGGGCAATCTGCTCAGGATCGAGGCCTGCCGTAGGCTCGTCGAGTATGAGGATGGATGGGTCGTGGACCAGCGTCTGGGCCAGATTCAATCTCTGACCGTATCCCTTTGATAGTCTCCCTGCGAGCGTTCCCCTGACCTCTTCGAGGCCTACCTCAGAGAGGATGCTGTCTATCCGATCGTTCAGGACATCGCTCGGAACATCGCGGAGATGGGCCCAGAATTGCAGGTGAGATTCGACCGAGAGATCGCGATAGAGCGGAGGCCGTTCCGGCATGTAGCCCACAGCGCTTATCGCATCCGAGTGGTTCTTCCTTCTGTCCACGCCGTTTATCAGGACTCTGCCGGAATCCTGCGAGAGAACCCCGGCGATGATTCGCATCATCGTAGTCTTGCCCGCCCCATTTGGGCCAAGCAGGCCAACACTCTCGGATTTGGCTGCCAGAAAGGATACGTTCGAGACGACCTCTCGATCGCCAAACCACTTAGAGAGAGCGATTACCTCAACCGCGCTCTCCGCGCCCGTCTTCATCGCTTGCTGACCTCGACCATTCCGAATCCCACTGAATTCTTCTCCCCAAAGCCACACGTGTAGCCAATCTTCAGAAGTTCGGCACTGCCTTCCGCGTCGAATGGGCAGAATACTCCTCTTACTTTGATACCCTTGAAGTCGACAAGTCTGGTGATGCCCTTCTTCCTGGCTATGTAATCTGCATCGAAGCGGATCGAGAGACTGTCGTCGGATGGCCGAACGCCATGAATAACCTGGTGCTTCTTGATCAGATTCTCCCTGATGGCCTCGCTAAATCTGGGACCAGCCTCCAAATATCTGGTGGGGTGTCTAACTGAATCTTCATCCCAAATCGAGGCCGTAACCGGGGATAGGCAAGTGAAACTCGCCGACTCTTCGAACGGGATCAACGGCAATTCCTCCACTCTTTGGATGATGGCACGCAAGTCCGCGATTCTGAGCTCCGGCGACATTGCCAAACCCGCCGAAAGGTGACTAAGAAACTCGCTTTTGGCAGAACTCAGATACCAGCTGAAGGTCTTAGAGTCCAGTTGGAGCCAATTCCCATCGATGCGTCTTTCTTTGATCTGGACCTGAGAGAAGCAGAAGAGTTTGAATACGCGGTTGTCGAGTCGGTAACCCTCGTTGTGAAGGAACTTAGCGTATTCCGGAGAAGACATCGATAGCCACCGGTAGATAGCGGAAACAAGCCACGAATTGTAATTGATCGGTATTCGTGCGCTAGGCGAGCTGCTGATATTGAATACGAGCCGTATTCTCACTGCTAGTCCTCGGGCTGCCCGCCGTTTTCTCTCTCTTCGCTCTCCTCGGCCTTTTTCTTACCCTTCTTCACGAGACGCTTGATGAACCAGCTCTTCTTCGCTCCCCGCAGGAGGTCAACCAGGTCATCATATATCTCAGGGTCGTTTATCAGTTTGCCCAGAGAGCCCTCGCCGGAATCGATTTTCTGAGCAACGCTATTCAGGTTGTGTATCGCCATCTCGAGCTCGTTCAACATCTCCCCGCTACCCTCCTTGTTCAGCAGCTTCGGAATTAGCCCCTCACCCGATTGTATCGTCTCGAGGACCGATTTCAGCAATCGCGCGGACTCGCCGACATCGACTGCAAGCCGTTCGTAAAGGACATCGTTCTTGACTAGCTTCCCAATGGACCCCTTACCCGCTTGAATACCTGCCATTATTCCGTCGAGCGATGAGATAATTCCCGCGAGATTGTCCCGCGTCTCGCTATCATAGAGCAGAAGACCAAGAGCCCCACTTCCAGCGCGGACCTCTTCGAGGATCGAATCGAGGGACCTGGTCGCGCTCATAAAGCTGTCCATCGCCCCTTTGAAGTCTATCTCCTCGTTCACTACCGCTCCGGCCAGCCCCTTGCCTTCGTCTATCTTTTTGAGTATCCGCTTCAGAGAGCCAGAAGCGTCGTCCAGTTGGCCGAGAACGCTCTGGCCTCGCATCATCAAGGCGTTGTAGTCGATAGGCTCGATGGACTTCAGGACGGTACCGTCCTCGATGATGGGCTTCTCGTAGCTCCCCATCGTTATCTCGATATACTTGTCACCTAAAAGGCCCATCGTCTCTATGCGCGCTCTTGAATCAGAACGGATCTTATCCTGCACTCTGCTCTCGATCGATAGATTGACTCGCACCCGCCTTCCTAATGGGTCGAGCAGTAGGCGAATGTCTTCGACGGTCCCCACATCTACGCCCTCGAGCATGACCGGTGCTCCCGATACCAGCCCGCTCACGCTGCCAAAATAGCACACCAGGTGATATCTCGGCTGAAGCAGGCGGCTTTTTCCGCCAATAGAAAATACAAATCCAGTGAAGAGCGCGATTGCGACCAGGAGAAATAGACCAACTCTCAGTTCGCGCGAGTGCTGCGACTTCATGCAAGAACTCACTCAAGACCATCAGTTAGAAACAAGACAAAGATAAACCACCGCTACTATCGTATTAGATTGTAACGAGATATTCAAAGCGAACGTTCTTGCCTCGAACACCTTAGTGGGAGGGCGCTAAACTGCGACTGCAGCACGAATTCGCCCAGGCCCAATCAGACGGTTCTCTCCGGTCTCTTCGGTCCCCACCTGAAGGAGTCTGCCCAATACGTGAATGGAAGGGGGGCAACGGACTCCGCGAATTTGATGCATACCGGATGCAGAGCAGGCCACGTGGATGCCATTATGTATGCAAGGGCGGAGACAAGCCCCGCCCTTACATGATGGGAAATCCAGTCTATTGGACAGGCTTTATTCGATCATGAAAGTGACAGAAGTGCACTGTCCCGTCTGCTCGGCAGAGCCGTGGTCGCAGAACCAGGGCGTAATCCTATATTCACCTGGCGGAAGGTCGTCTGGCAGTTGTAGCGTTAGCAATTCCACCGGGGAGAGCGTTGTCTCTTTCGGGATCGTTAGAGTTTCGACGGGCACCGGCTCAAAATACAGCGTCGGTAGATATACCGAATCACCAGTCGGAAGAGTTATAAGCATATAGAGATCGAGCTCACGGCTCGCACCGCCTGGATTCTCCGCCCAGTATTTCAAAGTGAAGGAATCACCTGCTGCGAATTCACCGCCGTTCAGCAGGGCGACTACATTTGGATTCATGCGATAGCACTGAAGTCCGGGCAGATTCCGAGCGTATATATCTCCTTCCGGACTGCATCCAATTGCCGCCCAGGAACTGTCGAGAGTACCCGCACTTATGACGTGGAGTTCCTGTGATTCGCCGGTCTCATCCCAAATCCTAATTCCATCAGAAGTCCATGCGCTGCCGGCGCAGACCCAGATTCTCCCTGCG